>JABJAG010000145.1 GCA_018666195.1 Alphaproteobacteria bacterium | reverse complement strand
GAACTGACGAACAACCGGAAAGCCAGCCAGCTCACTGCCGAAGATATTTCTGATGGTGCTGCCATCGTCTTGTCATTGTTCATCGCCGAACCACAATTTCAGGGCCAGACCAAAGAGAAACTCTCCATGCCCGAAGCGGCACGGATCGTCGAAGCTCAGATCAAGGATCACTTCGACCATCATCTGTCCACAGACCGTCAAAATGCCGATGCCCTGCTGGAATGGGCGATTGAGCGCGCCGAGGAACGCAAGCGTCGCCGCGAAGATCGGGCGCTCAAGCGCAAGACCGCGGGACGCAAATCTCGCCTGCCCGGCAAACTTGCCGACTGTTCACGCAGCAGCGCCGAAGGCACCGAGATATTTCTCGTCGAGGGTGACAGTGCCGGCGGCTCAGCCAAACAGGCACGCAAGCGAGAGACTCAGGCCATTCTTCCGCTGCGCGGGAAAATCCTCAACGTTGCCAGTGCATCTGCCGACAAACTGCGCGGCAATCAGGAACTGAGTGATCTTATTCAGGCACTGGGTTGCGGCAGCGGCAAGACCTTCGATCTGGACAAGCTCCGTTACGAGCGCGTCGTAATCATGACCGATGCCGATGTTGATGGGGCGCATATTGCTTCACTGTTGATGACGTTTTTCTATCGCGAAATGCCCGAACTGGTGACCAGCGGACATCTGTTTCTTGCTGTACCCCCACTCTACCGCCTGGCACGCGGCGGCGATGTCATCTACGCACTCGACGATGCCGACCGTGAGCGGCTGATGGCCGAACACTTCACGGGTAACGGCAAGGTTGAGATCAGCCGCTTCAAGGGTCTTGGCGAAATGCCACCGGCTCAGCTGCGCGATACGACCATGGACCCGGAGAAGCGACAGCTCATCCAGGTTTCGCTTCCCAGTGCGACGGATGCCGACACAGATCGGGCGAAGGTCGCCAAGGCCACAGCACAACTTGTCGAGCAGCTGATGGGCCGCAAGGCTGAGCTACGCTTTCAGTTCATTCAGGACAACGCAAAGTTCGTTGAGGAACTCGATATTTAGCTACCGTTGTTTCGCAAACTTTGACGGTCCAAATTTCGTCACACTTCCCCGTTAATCAGCAACCAATCAATCAACGAACCACAGTGATTGTCATCACTGATGCCGCTTGCCCGGCATATTATATTTCTCCGCAATACGAAATTGGCTGGGAGCACTGATATGTCTGCAAAAATCCGAACCCCTATCGCGGTTGCAGGGCTTCTCGCCCTGGGTGCATGTGCACAATTCGGTGTCACGGTTACCAGCACGGGCTACGTCCAACAATACGAACCCGCAGAAGTCAGCGCGGCTGGCGGCGGAGACCGCCAGCTAAAAGTGACCGTACTCGGCACCCCTTTTGACGCCCCCATGTCCGCCGTCGAAGCTGCCGTGCTTGCCAGTATGCAGAGCACCCCGTCAGGCGTGCCGGTCAACTATGCCACCCAGACGACAAATGCCGATCCGCAACGCCCCTATCACGTGGTCATCGCATTCAATCCTGCAGGCATCCGAAATCCGGCCGCTCTGTGCAGCTCCCCTGCCAGTTTCAGATATGCACCTCCAAAGAACGGAGAAACCGTTCTGATGGGCGCACTCTGCTCGTCAGACAGCTTCCTGTCGCACGCACGTTCACGCTCGCAGGGTGTGGAGCGTCTGAATTCAAAGCAGTTCGACACGCTCGTCAGCCAGCTTACGCTGGCCTTGTTCCCGTCGCGTAATCCCCATTATCAGGATGACGGTGTACCTGTGCTGAACAACTAGTCAGTTATCCGTGAAGCATCCAGTACCGCAGAAGTGCGGTGGCTGCTTGCGGGCGTTCCATCGTCGAGAGATGTCCGCTGTCCTCGATGATGGCAAGTTTGGCACCGGGGATGAGTTCGACCATCTCCTCATGCAACGCCACAGGTGTCAGTGCATCCTGCCGGCCACACATCACAAGCGTCGGCAGGTCGTACTTCACGAGGTCAGGACGCCCATCAGGGCGGCTCATGATCGCCTTCTGCTGGCGATGGAACGCCTCGGGGCCAACGCGCTCCGCCATCATTTTCACACGCTCGGTCAGCGCGTCGTCGTCAAGACGATCTTCATGAATGAGTATCGGCAACAAACGATCAGTGACACCACGGAACTTTCCGGTCCGGCTCATGTCAATCAACTGACCACGGCGTTCGCGCTGATCATCCGTGTCGGCCCGCCCGGATGTATCGAGTAGCGCCAATCGCTCTACTCTTTCCGGGGCTTGCCGCATGATTTCCTGAGCGACGTATCCCCCCATCGACAGACCAGCCAGTGCAAATCGCTCTGGTGCAGATGAAAGCACCTGCTGCGCCAGCATCTCGATGGTCTCCCCACCGGTGATGTCCGCAACGCTGACATCCGCAATCTCTGCAAGACAAGAGGTCTGATGCGACCAGAGATCAGGATCGCAGAGCAATCCGGGAATCAAAAGTAGGTTCAAAGCTCGTCTCCAATATTGATGTCCGAGGCGATATCAATCGCTTGTCCGGGAGTCAGTTGATTGGCCATATTTGCATCCCAGAGAGATATGTAAGCAGCCTGCAGCTTGCGCACAAACCCGGCACCGTCGCGCATAACTGGCAACTGCGCTGCCAACGCGTCACGCCGCGCACGCAAAAGCCCGGGGTCACGCGCATGCGCGACAGCGGTTTCAATATAGCTTTGCGGGGTATCGGCAATGAGTTCGGGCAAACCATAAGCATGACACAGGCTCGCACCAACACGCGAGGGCATCGCTGGACCCGCCAATGTCAGCACCGGTAGTCCCATCGCAATCGCGTCAGCGGCCGTCGAATGAGCACCATAGACGAACGTATCGAGAAACAGATCTGCGTGTCGATGGCGCGCCATGTGGCTCTCCATCCCCGCCAACAAAGGCGCAAAAATCAAACGCGCCGGATCTATGGCGTGTTCATCCGCAGCGACGCGAAGGTTGCGGGTCGAGGCATCGGTATGCTCTCGAAGCCAAAGCACCGAGCCTTCGACCTGTGCAAGGATTTCCATCCAACTGGCAAAGGTCTCCGGGTCAATTTTGGTCGGCGCATTGAACGCGCAGAACACAAAACAGTCCCCGGGCAATCCATGGTCTTCACGTGCATCACGGTTTTCCGCAGGCGTCACGTGATTGTTGAGGGGCATGAATGACCCGGGCAGATAGCTCACAGATTCTGCGAAATGTTTCACATCCTGCGGCGGCAGAACTGTCTGATCAGCAATGATTGCGTCGTTCAATCCGCCTGCCGACCCGCAATACCCCAGCCACCCCAACTGCAGGGGCGCAGCGCGCGCAGCCAGAATTTCGGGCCGGGCACCACGCGTGAACCCACCCAGATCAATCAGGATGTCGACCTTCGCACCACGAATGCGCTCGGCTGCGTCACCTGCGGATAACCCGGACACATCCAGAACATCGTCAGCCGCATCAAAGATAGCTTTCTGGACCTCACTGCCATCCGGCGGAGCCAGAGCAATTGCAGAAACCTGAAACGCGCTGCGGTCATGCTGTTTGAAAATATCCACCATCAGGTGCCCAACCGGATGCCCGCCAAGATCAGCTGAGAGATAACCGATATGGAGTCGTGCATCTTCCCTGTTCACAGAACTGATCCCGACTGCACTCTCTAGCGAGCGGGCGCGGGCCTCGCTGACCCGGTTGAGCGAGGCCTGTTCGACAGGAAGAAACAGCGCAATCAATGGTGATAATTCTGCGATCGGCGTTCCGGCACCTTCGATCATCCGTCTGAAATTGGAGATCAGCTTGTCCCGGTCCTGCCAGTCACAACTGTGCAGGTTGGCATAAAAAAGCTGAACCCCGGCCCGGACAAAGCCACGATCACCCGCCAGCGCCTTGCGAAATTGGACCGCTGCAGCCTCATAGTTTCGACTATCAGACAGTGTTGCCCCCAAACTATGCCGGACTTGCGGATCATCGGGCGCTTGAACGACCGCGCGCTCCAATACGTCCATGGAATCCGCCAACCGACCCAACTGTCGATACATATTCCCCAGATTGGCGAGTGCACGCGCATGGGCCGGAGCGATCTTGCAGGCGCGCTCGAGAAGACCGACCGCGTCTTCCAACTTCCCGTCGGCGGCAAACGCACCGGCAGCATTGAAATGCATATCCGGGTCGTTAGGGGATCGCCGCAATGCCGTCCGGTAGTCATCCAATGACCCGGCAACATCCCCGGAATCCAATCGCATTTTCGCGCGATTGCCCAGAATTCTGGGATCCAGGGGTGCGACATGAACCGCACGATCGAGAAAATTCAACGCGGTGTCCGTATGCCCCTGCTGGGCCAGCAGGACACCCTTCAGGTGTAAAGCTTCAGCATGATTTAGATCGCGGGCAAGAACCTCATCATATGCAGAACCTGCGGTAACAAGGTCGCCCGAACGATGGCGTGACAGTGCATCCGCAATGATAAGTTCGAGTTCGCGCACCGTGTCGTCCATTCACACCTTGTTTCAAAATGCTGACCGCGCCGCAAGACCGTACGGAAACACTGGACTTTCACGCCAACCAAGCCCATTTTCCGCCCAGCACAGATTTGTGCACAATTTCACAGCAGACGAGCAATATGAAATTTGATGAACTGGGTCTCAGTGACCCGTTACTGAATGCCATTCGCGATGCGGGCTACGAAAGCCCGACCCCCATCCAGGCCGAAGCGATTCCCCATCTTCTCATGGGACGCGACATTGTCGGAATCGCTCAAACGGGCACCGGCAAAACCGCGAGCTTTACCCTTCCTATGATCGAGATACTTGCGACCGGGCGAGCCCGCGCACGTATGCCCCGGTCCCTCATTCTTGAGCCCACCCGCGAACTCGCGGCACAGGTCGCAGAGAACTTTGCGACCTATGGCAAGAATCACAAACTGAACATGGCCCTGTTGATTGGTGGCGTGTCGTTCTCCGACCAGGAAGAAAAACTCAATCGTGGGGTCGACGTGTTGATCGCGACCCCGGGCCGATTGATTGACCATTTTGAACGCGGCAAGGTTTTGCTCGCAGACATAAAGGTTCTTGTTGTCGACGAGGCCGACCGGATGCTCGATATGGGATTCATCCCCGATGTCGAGAAGATCATCAAGCTTCTTCCCCCCATTCGTCAGACCGCAATGTTCTCGGCCACCATGCCGAGCGAGATCAAGCGCCTGACAAATTCCTACATGATGAACCCGCGCAATGTTCAGGTTGATGCGACAGCATCCGCGGCCGAGACGGTCACGCAAGGCTTGCTCCGCGTGAACGGTGGGTTTGCCGAGAAACGTGCCGCACTGCGACGCCTGATCAAATCCTGCGACGTGAAGAACGCTATTGTGTTCTGCAACCGAAAGCGCGATGTGGCGACGCTGGAGAAGTCCCTCACTTCCCATGGTTTCAATGCTGCCGCACTGCATGGGGACATGCATCAGTCTGCACGCATGGAAACACTCGAGAATTTCCGCAACGGCAACATCGAGCTGCTGATCGCCAGTGACGTTGCTGCACGTGGTCTCGACATTCCCAATATGAGCCATGTGTTCAACTTCGATGTGCCCATGCATGCCGATGATTACATCCATCGGATCGGTCGCACGGGCCGCGCTGGCAAGGAAGGTCACGCCTTCACCCTGACAACCCGCAGTGACGAGAAGTTTCTCGATGGCGTCGAACGCCTTCTCGGACGCCCCATCCCCCCGATCAGTACTGATGGTGATGCAACCGGTCCGGCAAAATCTGCGGACACGCCTGCAAAGCAGGATGATGCAGCCAAAGACGACAGCGCAGAAAAAGCGCCACGTCGCCGGCGTCGTGGTCCTCGCAGTAAGGACGCAGCTCCTGCAAACGAAACTGTGGATGCGCCAGAAGCAAAATCTGACAACGGTGAAACTGCGGCAGACGCGTCCCCGGCTCCAGAGCCCGAAAAAGCATCTGAGCCGCGTGAACGTTCGCGTCGCGCTCGTGGTGGTCGCAACAACGACGGCCAGCGCTCAAATTCACGCCAGCGCAACAATGATCAGCCCGAAAAAATGGAAGACGGCGATGGATCAGCATTCGGCAAAGAGGAAAATACACCCGCCTTCCTGCGACGCTAGAACCACCGAAGTCGAAACACAAAACGGATATTGCGATGCAAACGATCTTCGTTCAGGTGAAATGTGAATTGGGCCGAGCCTATGACGTGGCCGATGAAGCGTCTTTGAACATCGACGCGGTCTCTGAAGTCTATTCAACCTCAGGGCAATTTGACCTTTTGATGAAATGTTATCTGCCCGATGACACGGATATCGGTCATTTCGTGACCAGCAATATCCAGACTTTGCCCGGTGTTGCGGACACATTCACGACAATCACATTCAAAGCTTTCACCTAACTTCGCTTCTCGGACCACCGATCATGACCGACATCAAACTTCCCGACCTGCGCGGCGAACATCTGTTCACAGCGAAATTCAACGTTGCCACACCCACGATTCTCGAAAATACACCCCAGGGTACGCGAATCATTGCCGGCATTGATGGCGGTTCCTTCGAAGGCCCGAAAATGCGAGGCACCGTCGCGGCCATGCCTGGCGGTGACTGGATACTGATCCGGAATGATGGTGCCTGGCAGATGGATGTGCGTTTAACGCTCGTCACCGACGATGATCATCATATTTTCATGACCTATCGCGGTATCCGGCATGGCGACCCGGAAGTACTCGAGCGCTTGGCCAAGGGCGAAGCAGTTGATCCATCGGAGTACTATTTCCGAAACACGCCGGCGTTTGAAACGGGTTCGGACAAGTACGGCTGGCTCAATCGGATTGTGGCCGTAAGTACAGGCCACCGCTTCCCGGAAGGTCCCGTTTACAAGGTCTACGAAATTCTGTGATCCTTGGGTGCGGGCTGCCAGAACCGCACGATTTAGACAGCGACGTCGAGATATTCGTCTTCCTCTAGGCCCCCATCAAGCACCACAGCCTCGCGAATGGCATCTTCCAGACTCGCGCCATCAAGCACGGCGTCGGTCATATCCGCATCTGCGATAAAGGCTCCATCGAGCAAAGCATGGCTCAGATTGGCACCGGTCAAATTGGCGCCCCGCAGATCGGCATCCGTGAGCCGGGCATTGCTTAGGTCCGCACCTTCCAGATTGGCCCCAGCCAGATTGGCGCCAGTCAGATTTGCCGGCCACAAACGTCCTGTCGGCTTTCCTGATGCGTCCTTCAAATTCACGGCCACGAGTTGGGCACTGACCAGATTGGCACTGCGCAAATCAGCGCGCTGAAGATTGGCGCCTTCCAGGAATGCGTCCGAGAGATTAGCCCCTGCCAGCCGTGCTTCTTCCATTTCGCTCATGACGAACCGGCACGCTTCAAGGTTTGCGCCGCTCATGGCCGTGCGTTTCAACACCGCACCACTCAAATCTTCATTGGGCAGATCGATCCGTTCAATATCGCTGTCAGCCAGATCGGCGCGCGCGCCAGTCCTGCCGCCACTCTCGATCCATTCAAAATGCTCTTTCAGGATACGTTGAATATCCGCAGGGAACTCACTGGTGGGCCGCGAAAGCTTCGCGCCGGTCACATTGGCTTCTGCCAGATCAACGCCCTCAAGATTGGCATCGTTCAGATCGGCATTGGTCAGGTCAGTTCCCTTGAGTGTCACACCCGAAAGATCCGCACCAACCAGGCTCGCGCCATTCAGGTTCGTGTTGCTCAAATTGGCGTTCTTCAAGATGGCACCATCGAGGCTCGAGCCCCGCATATTGCCATCCGAGAGATTGGTGCCCTCCATGCGAGCTCCACGCATACTGCTATGATGCATCGACGATCCGGCAAGATTCGCCCCTGAAATATTCGCATTATCCAGATTGGCATGATCGAGAACGGCGTTGGTGAGTGCAGCCTCTGCGGCATCCCCGCCCAACATCAGGGCTCCACCACGCAAATCAGCACCAACGAGACTGGCCCCCTCAAGGATAACGCCCCGCAAATGGGCACCACGAAGGTCCGCATTATCAAGTTTTGACTGAGTCATATCCGCACCATCAAGCATGACAGAAAACATGTCACACTGGCTCAGATCAGCCTGACGCACCGAACATTTCGACATGTTCGCGCCAGCCAGCTTGGCTTTGTGCAGATTGATCCGATCAAATTTATATTTGCGCAGATCACGCAGCGACAAATCGGCCGGCTGGCCGCCATTCACACCTTTGATCCAAAGGATATGGCGCTTGATGATTTCCGGAATTTCCAGCTTACGCATTTCTTCGCCCGGGACAGTGCTTCGGAAGACTGCGCACAGTGTAAGTCGCGAACGGTTAACGGAGAGTGTGCAAGGCGCTGAGAATCACTTACTTTTTTAGACAAGAAAAGATCACTAAACAACTGAAATAATTGGTATATCCATTTTTAGCTAATTCCTGACGATCACACCGATTTCGATTCTTCTTCGACTTCTGCGAGAATCTTCTTCGCCGTCCGAAAGGCTTCCATACCCGCCGGTGCACCGCAATACAGAGTGATCTGCAGCAGTGCCTCGCGTAGTTCTTCCCGCGTCAGGCCGTTTGTAATCGCCCCGCGAAAATGCCCTTCAAACTCTGACATCCGGCCAAGCGCGGCCAGCATGCCAAGATTGAGCAAACTGCGTTGTTTGCGTGACAGGCCTTCCCGCCCCCACACGGCGCCCCACCCCAGCTCGGTGATGAACTGCTCCATGAAATCCCGGTTGAAGTCATCCAGATCCGACATCGAGGCGTCCACCCGCGCGTCTCCCATGACTTCGCGGCGAATTTGCATACCCTTTTCAAACAGATCCTTATCGATCATGGGACGTACTCCTTTGCAGATATTTAGAAACGATCACGATCGTGAGGTGCACCATAGGTACCTTCCGGATCTTCCGGTCCCACCGGAATGACACCGTTCGGATTGACGCGTTCGATGCCGTAGTAGTTCTGTTTGGCGTAGTCGAAGCTGAATGTCTGGGCGATTCCGGGAATTTGATAGAGTTCACGGGTGTAGTTGAACAGGTTCGGATAGTCCTGAATTCGCCGAATGTTGCACTTGAAAGCGCCAACATAGCAGGCATCAAACCGGATCAGCGTGACCCACAGCCGCCAATCGGCCTCCGTCAGGCGATCACCGACGAGATAACGCTGCTTGCTCAAGCGCTCTTCCAGGTCATCAAGGGTCGCAAACAAGGCCGTTACCGCCTCGTTATAGGCTTCCTGAGAGGCAGCAAACCCCGTGCGATACACGCCGTTGTTGATCGTGTGGTAGACGACCTCGTTGATCGCATCGATCTCCGCCTGCAGTTCGGGCGGATAATAGTCCTCTGTTGCATTGGTGAAGGCTTCAAAAGCCGTGTTGAACATCCGAATAATCTCGGAAGATTCATTGTTCACCACGCGGTTCGTTTTCTTATCCCACAAGGTTGGGACAGTAACCTTGCCTGTGTAGTCCGGCGCAGAAGACGTATAAGCCACGTGCAGATGTGAAAAGCCGTTCACGTGGTCAGGGATACAATCTGGATAGGCTGGGTCATCGCCATAAGTCCAACCCTGAGGATGGCGCCCCGGCTGTGCCAGAGATACGGTGATCGCACTGTCCAGCCCCTTGATAGCCCGAAAGATCAGCGCTCGATGTGCCCAGGGGCAGGTGTGGGCGAGATAAAGGTGGTAACGGCCCGGCTCTGCTTCAAACCCACCCTCTCCTGTCGGCCCGGCACTACCATCGGCTGTGACCCAGTTGCGAAACTGGCTTTCAGAACGCTGGAATTTGCCATCTTTCGCAACTTCTCGCGCTGTCGCATCATTGTCATGCCAGGTGCCGTCAATGAGCATGCCCATGGTCTAAATCTCCTGTGAGACGGCCCTACGGCCGCACTATCTATGTCTGTAGTGGTTTTTTGAGTTCGGATTCCGGCTCACCGGCTTCAAAGCGTGAAGTCAGATCATCCATGCTGATCTCAACACCGATCGGTTCCCGGTCAAAGGCACCGGTCGCAAACCATTCGTTCAACGCTTCATTGGTATCAAAATTGTTGGTCTGAAGCTCAACAGCGTTGCCGTCCGGGTCATGATAGTAAAGCGACGTCGTCGGGCCGTGGTTGATCTGGCGGACCGGCAGAATATCCTTGCCCTTCAAGTGGCCATATATCTGGATCAGATCAGCGAGTGAGCTGTAGGAATAGGCAAAATGAGCCATGCCGACCGAGTTGGGCAGCTTGTCTTCAATACCGTCACGCTGAATGATCGCCACCCGGTGGTGTTCATCGTCATAGGTCAGGAACGAAATTCCTTTGGAATCTCCCATCACCTGTGCGCCAAGAACATTGCAATACCAATCGGTCATTTCGGACCGATTTTTCGAATAAAGCACGATATGAGCGAAATATGCTGGTTTCGGCGCGGCATTGGGTTCGGGCACATGAGCATAGGCATGAGACATTTAAGTTCCTCCCCAGCGGTCTGAATCTGGCTCAAGTTTAACAGATAAGCCGAAGTAACGCAGCACCCCTCACACAATGCCGCCGCAACGCTGGCGCATGGCACCTGCCGTACGAACCCGATATATTGGACCGCACCTCTACAGTGGCACCTCGTCATGGCTCTTGATCCCGATACCCTTCAGCAACTGCTCGACACGATCCGGCGATTTGTCCGCGAACGTCTCGTACCACTGGAGGCACAGGTTTCCGAGAATGATGAAGTTCCAGCGGATATCGTCGACGAAATGCGCGAGCTTGGTCTGTTTGGACTTTCGATCCCCCAGGAATTCGGTGGCATTGGGCTGACCATGTCGGAAGAAATATTGGCCGTCCAGGAATTGGGCTGGACCTCGCCGGCATTCCGCTCGGTGTTTGGTACCAATGTGGGCATTGGTTCCCAGGGCATCGTCATCGACGGTACCGAAGAGCAGAAAAACCAATGGCTCCCCCGATTGGCCAGCGGTGAGACGATCGCGTCCTTTGCGCTGACAGAACCTGAATCCGGATCCGACGCCGGCTCCTTGCGCACATCAGCGCGTCGGGACGGAGACAATTACATCCTGAACGGAACCAAGCGATTCATTACCAATGCACCCCATGCGGGCATCTTCACGTTGATGGCGCGCACCGATCCTGACGAACCCGGAGCCCGCGGCGTTTCAGCGTTTATCGTAGACCGGAATTCCCCCGGCCTGAGCATTGGCAAACACGACCGCAAGATGGGTCAGCAAGGCGCTCATACAGCTGATGTTGTGCTCGAAGACTGCGTCGTCCCCGCCAGCAATATCATCGGCGGCGTCGCCGGACAGGGTTTCAAAACCGCGATGAAGGTGCTGGACCGTGGTCGCTTGCACATGGGCGCCATATCGGTCGGAATCGCCGAACGCCTGATCGATGAATGCGTGCGATACGCCAGCGAGCGCATACAGTTCGGTAAGCCCATTGGTGAATTTCAACTGGTTCAGGCCATGCTGGCTGATAGCCGCACCGAGGCCTATGCCGGTCGAACTATGGTTGCAGACGCCGGGCGGCGTTTTGATGCGGGTGAAGACATCGCCACCGAAGCGGCCTGCTGTAAATACTACTGCACAGAAATGGTGGGTCGGGTCGCCGATCGGGCTGTGCAGATTTTCGGAGGTGCTGGCTATATGGCCGAATACCCCATCGAACGCTTTTATCGCGATGTACGCCTGTTACGTATTTACGAAGGAACGTCGCAAATCCAGCAGATCGTCATCGCCCGCAACATGCTGCGCGATGCAGGGTCCAACTAGGCAAGCCAGAAGGAAACGATCATGAAATTTGTCAGCTACCGCGTCGTAAACCGTGAATCATGGGGCGTCATGGGCGCCGATGGCGGAGTCGTCGACCTCTGTGCAGAGTTCGGTGCATCCATGCCAACCTTGCGCGACTACCTCGCGTCCAGTGATGCTGAAAAGGCCAAAGTCGCCGAATATTGCGAAACGGGCTTTGGCGGCACATTGGGGAAGTCTTCCGACTTCCCGGCAAGCGACATCACATTGCGGGAACCGATCACCAACCCACATGCAATCTTCTGCGTTGGTCTGAACTATCGAAAACACGCCGAGGAAACCGGCAATAAGTTGCCGGAGAAGCCGATCCTGTTCCCGCGCTGGCCTGCCAGCCACGTCGCACACGGTCAGCCAATGCTGGCTCCGAAAGAGTCTGAAATGTTCGACTATGAGGGCGAACTCGCCGTCATCATGGGCAAGACAGCGCGCCGGATTTCCGAGGCCGACGCGCTGGACTATGTGGGTGGCTATTCAATTTACAATGATGGCTCGATCCGGGACTGGCAACGACACACAACCCAGTTCCTGCCGGGTAAAAACTTCTACCACTCGGGATCGTTTGGCCCTTGCATGGTGAGCGCCGATGAAATTCCCGATCCATCGGCGCTACATCTCGAAACCCGGCTCAATGGCGAGACTGTTCAGAGTGAAGGCGTCAACGACCTGATCTTCAATGTGCCGCAGCTCATCGCCTATATCTCGACCATGACCGAACTGCGACCGGGTGATGTGATCGTCACGGGTACACCAAGCGGTGTCGGTCTTGCCCGCTCCCCGCAACTCTGGATGAAGCCGGGAGACACGGTCGAGGTCGAAATCTCCAAAATCGGGATTCTCTCAAACCCGATTGAGG
>JABJAG010000144.1 GCA_018666195.1 Alphaproteobacteria bacterium | reverse complement strand
GGCTCAAGAAGAACCCACTCAAACGCGCCCTGCGCTGCGACAAGGCGACCCTCGCTGCACTGGCTGCCACCCTGAAGCTTTATCGTGACCCCGATCGACTGGCTGAGCGCCTGCCAACTCTTGGACGACTTGCCAGAACAGCCGCCGAAATCCGTTTTGATGCCGAGGCAATTCAGGGCGACATTGCCGATGCTCTCGGCGACGAGTTCAGTGTTGCGGTCGCCGATTGCGCAGGCCAGATCGGATCAGGCGCACTGCCGATCGAAACCCTCGACAGTGCAGCGGTCACCATCACACCAAACGCGACACGCGGGCGTGGAGCGTCTCTCAAACGACTGGCAGCGCGATTCCGTGCCCTGCCCATTCCCGTGATTGGGCGCGTGCAGGATGATGCCCTCTGGCTCGACCTGCGCTGCCTCGACGACATGGACGGTTTCCGCACGCAGCTCCGCAACGAGGCCAACCGATGATCATCGCCACGGCCGGACATATCGATCACGGGAAAACTCTGCTCGTAAAGGCTTTGACCGGAACCGATGCGGATCGTCTGCCAGAAGAGAAAAAGCGTGGCATGACTCTCGATCTGGGATTTGCCTATACCAATCTCGAAGATGGCACCCGGCTCGGATTCATTGATGTTCCCGGTCATGAACGCCTCGTTCACAACATGCTGGCCGGCGTGACCGGCATCGATTGTGCGTTGTTGGTGATCGCCGCCGATGACGGTCCCATGCCACAAACTCGCGAACACCTGGCCATTCTCGACCTCCTTGGTGTCTCACAAGGACTGGTGGCGCTGACGAAAATAGATCGTGTTCCCGAGGAACGCGTGCACGAAGTCCGCGACGAGATCGAGCTTCTGCTTGCCGACAGTTCCCTCTCCGGAACCTCCATTTTTCCCGTCTCTGCCGTAACCAACACCGGCATCGATGAACTGGCGCAACAGATATCCGCCCTCTCCCGGGAAATTGGCATCACCGCGGAAAGCGGAAACTTTCGTCTGGGAATTGATCGCATGTTCACGGTGGCCGGGGCCGGGTTGGTGGTCACCGGAACAGCGTTTTCAGGTCAGGTTACCCGAGAAGACCGACTCTGGATCGCAGGGTTCGACACCCAGGCACGCGTGCGGGGCATTCATGCCAACAACGCAAAAAGCGAAACCGGTCGTGCCGGTGATCGGCTGGCAATCAATCTCGCAGGGATTGACCGGGACGATATCGCCCGCGGTGACTGGCTGGTCGCCGATCAGGCGCTTGGCCTCTACAAGAAACTGGATGTCAGCTTACGGGTTATTGCCGATGCACGGCGGCCCCTGCGCCACTGGACGCCCGTTCACGTGCATGTCGGTGCGAAGAATGTCACAGGACGCGTCGCCGTTCTCGGTGCCGAGACCATTGAGCCCGGTCAGAGCGGGCTCGCGCAGCTGGTCCTCGATGAGGCGCTGGGTGCATGTGCCAATGATCGCTTTGTCATCCGGGACCAGTCAGCCCAGATGACCCTGGGCGGAGGACATGTGATCGACCTGTTCCCACCCCGACGTGGGCGTGCCCGTGCGGACCGGCTTGCAATGCTCAGCGCCCTCGACTCACCAAGCCACGAAGGCGCACTCAAGGCAGCTCTGGCACTGTCGGAAACAGGTGTTTCCCTCGATGCATTCCTCGCAACCCGCAACCTGACAAACAACGAAACACAAAACATCATCACCGGCTCGGATGCGGTCGTGGCCGGTGAAAGTGCTGATCGTCTCGCCCTCTCACCTGCAGCCTGGGATGCACGTCGCTCTGAGTTCCTGGCTGCGTTAGATGGTTTTCACAGCGCCAATCCGGACCGACTTGGGCCGGCTTCTGCGCAACTGCGGCGCAGCCTGGGTCGCTACGTGCCTGAAGCGCTGTTTGACGGGCTTGTCACCGCGCTGATCGCAGATGCCACCATCAACAGTGATGGGATGCTGCTGCATCGCCCCGAACATCAACCTGGCCTGACCGGAGACGATGCAGAACATTGGCAACTTGTGTTGCCGATGCTCGAAGAAACCCCCGAAGCGCCTCCGGTCATCCACGATCTGGCCAGCACGACCGGTCTAACAGTTGGCGCTGCGATGAAGACACTCCGTCAGGCAGTGCGCATGGGAATGGCCGTACAAATTGCTGGCAACCGGTTCTTTACGCCCGGCGCACTACGCGCCCACGCCAATGTCTTTGAAAAGATGATCGCGACCGAAGGCGAAGTGGGCGTTTCAGACTTTCGCAAGACCGCCGGGATCGGGCGCAATCTAGCCGTCGAAGTCCTGGAATATTTCGACCGGGTCAAGCTCTCCCAACGCGACGGGAATATCCGACATCAGGTCAAATCCGTCGAAGATGTCTTCGGGACCGCGCCAGATTCCTGACTAGGGCCGAACAAACGCGTAATTGACCACCTGCTTCACGCTATCGGTCTTCGCCACTGTATCCACAGCCTTGTCCAGTTCAACCTGCGATCGCGCCCGGCCCATCAGATAGACGGTACCGAAGGGGTCCGTGGCTGTGCGGAAGTTCACGTCAGCCACCCCACGGGTCGACACCATTTCCACATCGACCTTGGTTTCAAGAACCAGAACGTCATCCCAGGCAAGAATATCGGCACGTTTCTTACGCTCCTCGTCGCTCATGACCACAGCATGCCAGTGCAACTCCTTCAGTCCACGAACCTGCTGAACCTGTTCCCTGAATTTGTCATGAGTCTCCTGGTCGGCAAAGATACCGGTGATCAGTAACTTCTGTTCGTAGATTTCCGTTGAAGCCTTGATCGTAACGAGTTCGGCCATGATCGAATTCACATCGATCACGATCCGGTTGTCCTTGGCAATATCAGCCGCACTACGGGCCTCGATCGCGCGATCAATCAGCGTCTTAGGTGCTTTCAGAATATCACCGAGCTGAGCTCCGGCCATGCTCGGTGAAAGAACAAGCGCGGGGGCAGCCAAAAGAGCAGCGGCGGTGGCTTTCTGGAGTCGCATGAGGATTCCTTTCGAACTTCTGTTGCGCAATCCCATCATGTGTCGTCTCCTGATTTCCAAAGGCCCCGCTGACCGACCGGGTGCGTATGCCGTACCGCGCGTCCCGCGAACGGGTCAACGCCACGCCGCACGACCGACCGGGTCCTGATCGGACATCTTTTATATAGGTGCCAATTGTGGCCGTGATGCGGTCATTCGCGTACCGGATCGCGGCTAGGCCCGCCCGGGTTTGCGAGTCCAGTCGAATAAATGCCGATACGCAGCATCAACCTGGGACAATTCCTGATCTGCGATCACCAATGGGTTTTGCACACCAAAATTGACCACATCACGGAACCAGGACCGCTGATAGCTATTGTAGAACACCGGACGCGGAGCGGATGACACGTTCGCTGTCCCATAGTGCCAAACCCGCGCGTCAAACAGTATCGCATCACCAACCGGCACGTCGGGGAACACCGGGTCCAGATCGGCGGGTTCATCCAAAACCGATTTATGTGTGCCCGGATAGAACGCCGTGGTGCCATTTTCAGCGTTCATATCCACCAACGGCAACACGAGGGTCAAACAATAGGACGGCACCCGCACGTCAACATCCTCACCCCCGAACAAAAGTGGCATATCGATATGGAACTCCTGATCCTCTGCGCCCGGCAAGGATGTCACGGCAACAACACTGCCAAGGATGACATCTCCGCCCAGCAGGGAATTGATCAGAGGTTGTATAACCGGATTGGCATAGACCACCGGATCGTTGACCGGTCCGGATACGGCAATTGAGATCATGTTGCGCCGATCTCCCACCAGAAGCGCATCCGCATGCGCAATATCCCGATGATAGGCATCGTACCGCGCTGAATAGTCGGCATTGAGTTTGGCGACATGATCGGGTGTGAACACCTGCTCGAATATCATCACGCCAGCGGCATTGAACCGCTCCGTCGCAAGCCCGATCAGCATCTCAGGAAGCGGACTTCCCGGTGTCGCCCTGATACGGGGAATTTCAGGCACTGCGCTCATGCTTCGAGACCATTCCAGAGGTTGCTTGCACGGGATAGATTAACATTGGACACTCACTTCACCCATCGAACAATCGCAGGCGCCGGGATGCAACAACAGACTATTGGTGAGATAACCATTCACTCCGTTCTCGAAGACACGGGTCCCTATATTTCGCCTGAAGAGATGTTCCCCCATTCCACGCCCGAAGCTGTGGCGGCACATATGGGCTGGATGGCGCCCACTCATTTCGACAGCGCTTCAGGTCAACTGATCATGGCGTTCCAGAGCTTTGTGATGCAAACGCCCCAGCACACAATCCTGATCGACAGTTGTGTCGGTGAAGACAAAGAACGCGCCAATCCGGGCTTTCACATGAAGAAATGGCCCTGGATGGCCAACCTCAAGGCATTGGGTCTCACACCAGCGGATATCGACATCGTGATGTGCACCCATCTGCATCCTGATCATGTTGGTTGGAACACCCAATTGCGAGACGGACGCTGGGTGCCCACCTTCCCGAACGCAAAATATGTTTTTGCCCGGGACGAATATCATCATTGGGAACAGGAAAGTGCTCAGGGTTCAGATCGTATCGGGCTCACATTCATTGATTCGGTCCTGCCGGTGATGGATGCCGGACAGGCAATTCTGGTCGACCACGATCATGAAATCGAAAACGGCATCTGGCTGGAACCCACCCCGGGACATTCGCCCGGGCATGTGATCGTGAATGTAGAATCCAAAGGTGAACGCGGTGCCTTTGTCGGCGATCTGATGCACCATCCGATCCAGGTCCCCCATGCCGAATGGAGCACCTGCTATTGCTGGGACATGGAAATGTCCTCAGCAAGCCGGACAAAATTCGTTGATACGCATACCGATGCCGGAACGCTTGTCTTACCCGCCCATTTTGCAGGTGGCACCGCCGGTCGCATCATCGGCAAGAGCGGTACACCGTCATTCGCGTTTGACGCAAACTGACAGTCCGGAGAACGAGATGACCCAGGTCACACTCAAGCAAGCACAGACCATAATCGATGTGGCACTGTCCCATGGTCGCGATACCGAATGCCTGCCACTCGGGGTTGCAATACTGGATCCAGGTGGGCACCTGCTCGCTTTCGCCCGTGAAGACGGAACCAGTTTCCTGCGCCCTCAGATCGCACAGGCAAAAGCCTGGGGCGCACTGGGCATGGGGATGGGCAGTCGGGCACTGGTCGAGCGACCGGACCGATTTATCCTCACGCTGAATGCAGCCACGGACGGCAAGGTTCTAAACGCACCCGGTGGTGTCTTGATCCGCGACGAGTCTGGTGAAATTCTAGGAGCCGTCGGCGTCACCGGCGATGTATCTGACCGGGACGAGGCATGCGCCATCGCCGGCATTGAAGCGGTCGGCCTTGTGGCCGACGCAGGTTAGGAGAGTAGTTATGAGTATTTCTGTTATTCACACATATGACGTGGACATCGAGCGCATGCAGGAGCGTGATGGCTGGGCCATTTCGGAATTCCGCTTGCCCATCACCGGCGAAACCGGAAGCAAGACAACCGTCTTCCACTCCATTTTCCGGCCCGGCTCCACCCACGCCAAACATCTCCACACAGTCAGTGACGAAATCGCTGTTTATCTGTCAGGCAACGGCGTGGTCGGTCAGGGAGACAGCCGCGAGGTGGTCTCGACAGGGCATTGTCGCCTGATGCCAAAGGGTTCGGAGCATTTTTTCTTCAACGAAACCAAAGATGAGGACGCCCGCGTTATCGGCTTCTACATGAACGCCCCTGACGTAGCAGGCACCGGCTACAAATTTTGCGGCAACGCGACCGAGGAAGACCTCAATATGCCGCGCGACGGTCTGAATGACGGAATTCTCGTCCGGCTCGAAGATTCCGATGCCCCCGAAGGCGACATCCCATCTGCCTGGAGCGGCGCGACATTGCGTGCCCCGATTGGCACGCACAACGGCAGTGATCATGCACTGGTGCATGCCGTATTGCCCGCGGGCGCCGAAATCGGCACCCACAGCCTCAGCAACGCAGAAACAATTTATTATGTCGAGGCCGGCGAAGGAGAAGCCGCTGGCGATTCTGCCGGAAAAGCGATTCGTCCCGAAAGCTTCGTGTTTGTCCCCAAAGGGGAAGCTCACAGCATCCGAAACACCGGGTCTGGGCCAATGGAGTTGTACGTGGTGTTGACGGGGGCAAACAGCCTTTCGGCTGCTGCCTGACCGGGCGAACTACTGGGTGCGGGTCTTACCCATGATCCCGCCGATGAACAGAGCCGCGGAATAACCAAACGGCAGGATCATAACGGTCGAGAGCAGCGGCATCCAGACAAGCACGAAGGGTTCCGGGCCGCCACGAATGTGGAACGCGATGATGGCCGCAATCGCAGCTGCAAGGGTTCCAACATAGGCTTCCCGATAGAGACCATTGAAGTTGGCCAACCGACCCGACGTATTCATATCTGTGGGAGCGGGAAGGATTGCATTCACAACAAGCATGACAATTGTCATCGTCGCAAACGGCAAAATAAACAGAATCAGAAACTCAGCCTGGGTCATGCAAACCTCCACATATTTCTTCGGCCTTCTTTATGGTGCCGAACACTCCATCAATACAATGATCGCACCACTCGATACAAGGCCGAGTCGATTGCAACGCAGCAATCAAATGTGCACGATGGCGTCATTGCGCGTCGAAAGACGCATCTTTTTAATGAGAAGGACCTAATATGTCGGACAAGCTTGGCATTGGTTCAGCCTTCCCCAATATGACGCTTAATCTCGTCGATGGTGGAACGCTCGACCTGCCGGATGGTCTCGGTAACGGATACCGGGTCATCCTGTTCTATCGCGGCCACTGGTGACCCTATTGTCGCCGTCAGTTGGTCGGCTTCGCAAACCTGAAAGAAGAATTTGACAAGATTGGCGTCAGCATTGTTGCCGCCAGTGTCGATCCCATCGAAAAAGCCCAGGAAGTCGCTGATGAAGTGAACTTCCCGGTCGCCTATGGCGTAACCCGCGAACAGGCGGATATGCTTGGCTCATGGTGGGAAGACCGCCGTCAGATCGTACAGCCCTCGGAATTCGTACTGGGTCCCGACGGCAACACGATCATGTCTGCAAGTTACAGCGACGGCCCGCTCGGCCGTATGGACGCTGCTGACATTGTCAAAATGGTCAATTTCTACGAGTCCATGAAGAACAAGTAACGTTCGCACCAAACAGGTACAGACGTTTGCGCGCCGCACCGGTTTCCGGTGCGGCGTTTGCGTTTTCAAAGGCCTTACGCAACGACGTAACGAACGCTAGACTTTGACGATAATCAAACAAGGAGGAGACACCAGATGCTCGCATTCGACCTAGAAGTAGAGAAGGTTTTTGACCCCCAGAAGCACGTCGAAAAAATCCTCGGCTCTGTTTCGGAAGGGGATGTCACAATTGCATGTTGGGAACCCGGACAGGTCAGTCCCAATCATTGTCATCCGGATTGCACTGAAATCTATTTCTGTTGGCAGGGCGGCGGCATCATGCGCACACCCGACGGCAATGTTCTGGACATCAAACCCGGCTCGTTTGTGGTTCACCCTCCAGGTGAAGTGCACGAATACGAAAACGGTCCGGAGCGGTCTTTGCTCTTCCGGGTCCGCTACGGATCAGACATGGCGCCTCGGATGGTGAACTGGCCGTCCAACCCGGATTACGAACGGACAGCAGAAGACATCGCCTATTTCGAGGCCAACCCCGTCTAAATATTTTATTACACATTTTTTGTGTGTAATAAAATATTCTACGTTGCTCTTTTGGTATTAGGACCTATATACAGTCGCGTTCCGAATTAAACGCGACTGTTAGAGGGGCCTAAGGCCATGAGAAATTTCCTGAATAGCGCCGCAATCCGCGGAATTTCTATGTTTGTGCTGACAATCGGCCTGCTGTTCCAGACCGGTGCGTCCGCGCAAACAAAACTGAAAGTTGCCTATATCCCGATCATGCCGATGGCACAGCTCTTCGTCATGCAGGGCGAAGGCTGGACAAAAGAAGCCGGGATTGAGCTTGAGCTGACCAAATTTTCTTCCGGCCCTGCCATCGTGCAGGCCATCGCCGCGGGGGATTTCGATGTCATGTATTTCGGTATCGGCCCGGCCATGGTGTCCCGCGCCCGCG
>JABJAG010000143.1 GCA_018666195.1 Alphaproteobacteria bacterium | reverse complement strand
CCCGAAGCGCTACCACCAATGGCTGCCGGACTGTTTGGCTATTTCGGATATGACATTGTCCGTCAGATCGAGACACTCCCCGACAACAATCCCGATGAAATCGGCATCCCGGATTCGGTCTATATCCGCCCCACGATCACGGCTGTGTTCGACAATGTTGCGGACAAGGTCACGCTGGTCACGCCGGTTTGGCCTGACCCGTCCGTGGATGCGGAAGCAGCTTATGCCGCCGCGCAGGCACGTCTTGATGACACCGTGTCCCGATTTGACCGCGGTGTGCCGCGCACCGCCAGCGTTCCCGAAGGATCTGAAGTCGAACTTTCGCTCACATCCAATCGTTCTCAGAGCGAGTATCACGCTATGGTCGAGCAGGCGAAGGAGTACATCCGCGCCGGTGAGATTTTCCAGGTGGTCCCCTCCCAGCGGTTCACGGTCCCGTTCGATCTGCCGCCTGCCGCGCTGTATCGATCGTTGCGCCGTCTCAACCCCTCGCCCTTTCTGTTTGTCCTGAATGTCGGTGATTTCGCCCTGGTCGGCTCCAGCCCGGAAATTCTGGTACGCCTGCGCGACGACACGGTCACCATCCGACCGATCGCCGGCACCCGCCCGCGCGGCGCCAACCCGGCCGAGGACGAAGCCCTCGCCGAGGACCTGTTGTCCGACCCTAAGGAACTGGCCGAGCATCTGATGCTACTCGATCTGGGTCGCAACGATGTCGGCCGGGTCGCGGAAATCGGCTCCGTCGAAGTCACCGAAGAATTTGTCATCGAACGCTACAGCCACGTCATGCATATCGTGTCCAACGTACAGGGCGAAGCCAAACCGGGTGTCGACGCGATCAAGGCGCTCTCGGCAGGATTTCCGGCAGGCACCGTCTCGGGCGCACCGAAAATACGAGCGATGGAAATTATCGATGAGCTGGAATCCGTTCGCCGCAGTTTCTATGCCGGCGCGGTCGGCTATTTCGCTGCCGATGGCAGCATGGACACCTGCATCACCCTTCGCACGGCGCTGATCAAGGATAAGAAGATGTACATCCAGGCTGGTGGCGGTGTGGTCGCGGATTCAGACCCCGAAGCTGAATATCAGGAAAGCCGGAACAAGGCCCGTGCCCTTATCCGTGCCGCTGAACAAGCTCACCGCTTCGTGAACTAAACCTCGATCCCGATCTTCTCGTCATAAACTTCGAAGGCGTTCTCCATACCAATGAGAACCCGGGTGATATGAAAATAGGGCGTGGTGAACAGCTCGCTGTCCTTCAACTCTTCCCACATGCAGTGATAGTCGAACATTGAGCCGAACCGGCAGATCACGAAGTCCGAGCATTCCCCGCTGAACGCATCCGCATCATTCCAGGTTACACTGACACCAGGATGCGCACGGATAATACCCTGCATCATCTGCCATTTTTCGGCTCGGGTTTCGCGGGACAGCTGCAAATAGGTGTGCTCGACCTTGAGTTCGACGACAGCGACGGAATCGGGTTCTGGCTCAGCTTGTATCTCATTCATCACGACATCCTCCTGACCGCAGGATACAGAACAATTCTGTTGGTTGAAATCACGCCTGCAAAATCAGCGTGGCTGCAATTTCATGGCGATAGCGCTGACCGGCACAATAGCGAACCCGCGCGCCACAACATCAGGCAACCATTCCGACAGAGCATTTATTGTCGCGTCTTTGGGATGACCGATGGCGATGGCATAACCCTGTCGCCGGGCCACGGTTTCAACATCCAGCAATGCCGCCCGCACCGCGATGGGTGACGGGTCGTGGTCGATGAAGACGTCCCGTCGCAACGCAGGAATGCCCGCCTTCGTCGCCTCTTCATGGGCCACTGTCTCCCCCGATGTGCGGCTATCGAGGAACAACAATCCACGCGCTTCCAGCTTCGCCATAACTGCGCGCATGGCCGCGCGATCACTCGTCGCCTTGCTACCCATGTGATTGTTGATCCCGACATATCCGGTGAACTGGGCGAGGTTCCAGTCGATACGGCGCGCGAGTTCTGCCGGCGTCAGGCTGGTCAACAAAGCATGGGGTCCGGGATCGGTGGTGCTGCTGCCCGGCTCCATCGGCACGTGTACCAGCAACTCATGCCCGGCAGATCGTGCCGCTTTCGTCTGGGTCGCAAGATCGCCTGCATAAGCCAGATAGGCCAGGGTGAGCGGACCTTTCAAACCCACAGTCTGGTGGGAACGATTGCGATCCAGTCCCATATCATCAATCACGATGGCAATCATCGGCTGACTTGTCACAGCCGCCAATTCGACTGCGTTCTCTTGCCAGACAGGAACCGGTGGGCGCGGCGCAGCTGCGATTTGTGGGGGCGACGACGGGCGGACGACTGACGGCGCTGTCGGCTGAATGGTTGCAGGGACAACCTGTTTAGGCGGTGCTTTGGGAGCAGCAATCCTCGCCACTGTGGGAACAAAAGGATCCGGTTTCGGCGCAAAAACAACCAGTGCCGCAACCACAATCACCGCAAGCCCCAATGCGGCCAGCGCAACCTTGGCCAGCCGGGCATGCCCATTTGCTGACACAGGCCGCACAGCTTTCTTCCGCTTTGCCGGTGCCGGCTTGCGGGATTTCATTGCTTTCGTCTTCGGTTTACGAGCCATTGTTGGCGAAACATCCTTTCAAACCCGATTGGGCGACACTGTCAGATGACCGTGTGATTGGGGCAGGCTTATGACAGATTCGGCCAGCTTGGGGTTTTTCTCAACCCATGGACGTCCAGGCACTCAGATAAAGCCGCAACGGCTGGAATATTTCATCAGCCCGACAAGAGCGACGCGTCTTTGCCCCCCATGCCAACGCTGTTATAAGTTTCCGCCCTTTCCACGCAGTGTGCCGTGGACAGGGTCAGGCTTCTGCAATTTCGAGTAACCCTTTGGGATGTTTCTGTTAATCGACAACTACGACAGCTTTACCTACAACCTCGTCCACTATCTGGGTGAGTTGGGGGTGGTCTGCGACGTACGTCGAAACGATACGCTCTCGGTCGAGGATGCCATTGCGCTCGCACCCGAAGCCATCGTCATCTCCCCTGGCCCGTCCAGTCCGGACAATGCCGGCATCTGTCTTGACCTTGTGCGCAAGGCTGCCGAAGTGCGTACGCCATTGCTGGGCGTCTGCCTCGGGCACCAGACCATCGGCCAGGCATTTGGTGCCGGAATCATCCGTGCTCCCGAGCCCATGCACGGCAAGGTCGACCGGATCCGCCACACCAGTCAGGGTCCATTCCGGGGTCTGCCCAATCCCCTCGAAGCCACTCGCTATCATTCGCTGGCCATCGCACGCGACAGCCTGCCGGATTGTTTCGATGTCACAGCACACACCTCTGACGATGTGATCATGGGGATCAGCCACAAGGAATTGCCGATTCACGGGGTGCAGTTCCATCCCGAGAGTATTGCAACCGACGCCGGACACGATTTGCTGGCCAATTTTATTGAGCTCGCGACCGGACAATCCGTGAGCAGTTACGGCGAAGACACACCCGCCGGGGAAATGGTGGCGCTATGAGCGCAGATATGAATGATCTCAAACCCCTGCTGGCACGTGTGGCTGATGGCGAGAGCCTGACTGAAACCGAAGCGGAAACCGCTTTCGAAATCATCATGTCGGGCAACGCGACACCTGCGCAGATTGGCGCGTTTCTTATGGCTCTGCGCCTGCGTGGCGAAACTGTCGCTGAGATCACCGGGGCTGCCCGCACCATGCGCGCCAAGGTCACTGGCATCCCGGCGCCCGAAGGCGCCATGGACATTGTTGGAACCGGCGGCGACGGCAAGGGTACCCTGAACATTTCAACAGCTTCGGCCATCGTGGTCGCAGGCTGTGGTGTGCCGGTTGCCAAACACGGCAACCGTGCATTGAGTTCCAAGACCGGCGCGGCCGATGTGCTGACGGCACTGGGCATCAACATCGAAGCGGATTTCGAACTCGTTCGGGAATCCCTCTGGGAAAACAATATCGGCTTCATGATGGCCCCGCGGCATCACAGCGCCATGCGCAATGTGGCCGGCCCGCGGGTGGAACTCGCCACGCGGACCATCTTCAATATTCTCGGTCCCCTCTCCAATCCCTCACTGGTCAAGCGCCAGATGACCGGCGTCTTCGCGCCGCAATGGACCGAACCCATGGCTGAGGTGCTCGGCAATCTCGGCCTGGAGCGCGCCTGGGTGGTCCACGCCCATGATGGGTCCGATGAATTGACCACGACCGGCCCCGCCAAGGTCTCCGAATTGAAAGACGGCAAAGTCACGACCTATGAGGTCAGCCCCGAAGACGCGGGACTGGAACGATCCACCCTCGACGACATCAAGGGCGGTGATTCCGAATACAACGCCGCCGCCCTGCACGCCTTACTCGCGGGCACGCCCAGTGCATTCCGGGATTGCGTTGTGTTGACGGCGGCCGGATCCCTGATGATCGCAGGCAAGACCGATGACCTGAAATCCGGTGTGGCCATTGCCCAGAACGCGATCGACAGCGGTGCTGCGCAGGAGACCCTCGCTCGTCTCGTCGAAATCACCAATCGGGGAGGCTGACCATGAGCAATGTCCTCGACAAGATTTGTGACGACAAGCGCGTCCATATTGCAGCCTGCAAGGTCAACACGACGCTGGCCGAACTCGAAGCACGCGCAAAAGACGCCGGGCCGACGCGTGGCTTTGCCCGCGCACTCTCTGAACGCGCCGCAGCCGGTCGCTTTGGCCTGATCGCAGAAGTCAAAAAGGCCAGTCCCAGCAAGGGCTTGATCCGCGCGGACTTCGATCCGCCGATGATCGCACGCGCCTACGAAGAAGGTGGTGCCGCGTGCATGTCGGTATTGACCGACACGCCCTACTTTCAGGGCAAGGATGAAGACCTCGTCGCCGCGCGCAGCGCCGTCTCTCTCCCCGCGATCCGCAAGGATTTCATGCTCGACACCTATCAGGTGACCGAAGCCCGCGCGCTGGGTGCTGATTGCATCCTGCTGATCATGGCCGCACTCGAAGATGCACAGGCCGCAGAACTCTCCGCCGCCGCCCATGAACTGGGCATGGACGTGCTGGTAGAGGTGCACAACGCCGAAGAACTCGGCCGCGCGCTCGACGTCGATTCCGATCTGGTCGGGATCAACAACCGCAACCTCAAGACCCTCGAAGTCGATCTGGCAACCACCGAAGAACTTGCACCACACGTACCGTCAGATCGTGTGGTGGTCTGTGAGAGCGGGTTGTTCACACCGGATGATCTGGTGCGCATGTCCGGCATCGGCGCGCGTTGTTTCCTGATCGGCGAATCCCTGATGCGCCAGGACGACATTGCGGGCGCCGTCCGCGATCTGCTGGCACCGGGTGAACTCAATCTGCAGGCGAGTGCGTGACATGAGTAACGAAGACACAAAGTCCGACAGGCTGACCCATATCGATGCGGACGGAAACGCCCGCATGGTCGATGTTTCCGACAAGGACGTGACCCGCCGCACGGCAACCGCTGGCTGCAGCGTTATCATGCAGGCCGGAACGGTCGCGCTCATTCGCGACGGCGCTGTCAAGAAAGGCGATGTGCTGTCCGTCGCCCGCCTCGCCGGAATCATGGGCGCCAAGAAGACCTCGGAACTGATCCCACTCTGCCATCCGCTGTTGATCAACAAAGCCGATGTGGAGCTTTCCATTGATGATGCGGCAAACGCTGTGAATATCGAGGCTACCGTGCGTGTGGACGGCAAAACCGGCGTCGAAATGGAAGCACTGACCGCAGCCACTGTCGCCGCCCTGACCGTCTACGACATGGTGAAAGCCGTGGACCGCGGCACCCGGATCACCGATGTCCGCCTGCTCCACAAGGCTGGCGGCAAATCCGGCACCTACGAGGGCAAGTGATGTCCCGCGAGCTCATGCCGGTCGCCGAAGCACGGCAGCGGATTCTCACGGACCTCCCAATCATGTCCAGCGAACAGGTCGCCTTGACCGAAGCACACGGACGCGTG
>JABJAG010000142.1 GCA_018666195.1 Alphaproteobacteria bacterium | reverse complement strand
TTGAACGCCATCAGGCTTTCCAGCACCACGCGGTTGTAGTCCAGCGCGCTATTGTCGGCCGCGATGCGCAGCATCGCGTATTCGCCGCTGACATTGTAGGCGAAGGTGGGGACACCGAAGCGTTCCTTGACCCGATAGACAATGTCCAGATAGGGCATGCCCGGTTTGACCATCACCATATCGGCGCCTTCCTCGATGTCGAGCGCGACCTCGCGCAATGCCTCATCGGAATTGGCCGGATCCATCTGATAGGTGTCCTTGCTTTCCCCTTTGAGGAAGCCTGCGCTTTCGATGGCATCCCGGAATGGGCCATAGAAGCCCGAGGAATATTTCGCAGCATAGGACATCAGCAAGACACGATCGTGTCCGTCCTGATCCAGTGCCTTGCGCAGTGCGCCGATCCGGCCATCCATCATGTCTGAGGGCGCGATCACATCGCAGCCTGCTTCGACCTGCACCAGCGCCTGACGGCAGAGCGCATCCAGTGTCTCGTCATTGACGACATGCCCGTCACGCACAATGCCGTCATGACCATCGGAATTGAACGGGTCCAGCGCCACGTCACACATCACACCCATATCCGGGTGCGCGTCCTTGATCGTGCGCACAGCCTGACAGACCAGATTGTCGGGGTTCCAGGCTTCTTCCGCTCCGGGAGTCTTGGCTTCAGCCGGAGTGGCTGGGAAGATGGCAACGGCGGGAATGCCCAGCGACTTGGCCTCGCCCACTACAACGGGGAGCCGATCCACGGAGTACCTTACAACCCCGGGCATGGTCGGAACATCTTCGGTTCGATCTTTGCCCTCGCAGACGAAGACCGGCCAGATCAGATCATCGGGTGTGAGCGTGTTTTCGCGCACCAGACGGCGCGACCAGTCCCAACGCCGGTTTCGGCGCATGCGGGTTTGCGGAAAAACACCCACTGGCGTTGACGGGCCACGCGTCATGGAAATTCCAGAGTTTGATTGAAAGGCGGGGCACCATAGCCGAATCGACGGGGCGGAGCCAAGCGCACCGATTCTTTCGTGCGCATGGCTTCCGTCCTATAGTTTCGGATCAGGATTTTTCACCTGTCGTAAAGCCTGCCTAAAATTATATGGAGGCAATGGTGTTAGAACTAGATACCGCCGTTTATCCAAGACTGTTCGGACTTACTGCGGTAAATTTTTTCACCGATATGACACAAAAAATTAAACATGATTGATTACCCTAATTTGGTTCAGAAGTCCTTTTTACGGATGGTGACCATGCTCAGATGCGCGTCATACGCATGGCTCTTCTGACATCAGCACGCATCACTTTCTGGGTATTGAATCTACGGCCTATTCAGTTTTGACGCTTACGCGCGTGTCGAATTATTAATCCAGCTCAAAATCTCTCACAATCACACTCACCGCTGTCGGCACCCCCTTGTCCCCCTCCAAGCCGGCCCAGCCCTTCAAGACTGCTGGCATTGCCAGCAAGGTTGTCAAGCTTGGCCTTCGCATCCGACGCGCGCGACTTAGGCGTGATTAGGTTGCGTCGAGCGGATAACTCCAGATCAGGCGGATAGCCACGAGTTTGAAAAGCACCGGGACCAGTCCATATAGGCCGGCGAGTACGGCGAGAGAGATGGGGCCGTTCGTTGCGGCATCTCCGCTGAATCCTACAAGGCCCAGAATTGGAAACGCGATGCCGACCCCCAATGCCAGGGGAATCTTGGTTGCCACGCCCCATAGGCCGAACAAGGTGCCCGTCCGCGTTACGCCGTTGTTCGCCGCATCGAGGTCGACGACATCAGCCTGCATCGACGGCGGCATCACCAGCTCGGCGCCAAGGGGGGTGCCTGTCCAAATACAGATCAAGATGAACCATATCAAATCACCTTCGCCGAGCAGCGCGGCGGGCCAGAATCCCGCTGCAGCGAGTGACATGGCGACGATCCAGGTCCGCCGCTTACCCAGGCGGCGGCTCACGGCCAGCCAGACTGGCAGGGCCACGATCGCGGAAGCGAAGTAAATGATCAATAACACCCAGGCCCATTCGGGTCGGCCCAGGACATGTTCTGCGTAGAGAAGGAACAAGGTGGCGGGGAGGCCGTAGGCGACACCGTTCACGAAATAGGCAGAGATCAGCTGGCGAAAGGGCCGATTAGTCCAGAGCCGCTCATAGCTGCGAAAGGCTGGTCGGGTTGCGATCCTCGGCGTGGCCGGGTCGGGTAGCGTCATCAGCGCGACTGCGACCGTGACCGGCGCCAGGATCAGAATTGCTATCGCAGTTCCATCCATGATGATTGCGCGGTCGACCCCGAACAGGGCCGGGACCGCCATGGCACAAATAGTGCCAATCACGAGTGCGGCCTCACGCGCGCCCGCGATCCTGCTACGCTCATGATGGTCGGGCGACAGTTCCGCCGCCCAGGCGGTGTAGGGCAACATCACCATCGTGCCGCCGAGATACAGAGTGATTGTCGCTGCTGCCAGATGGGCCCAGCCAACGTCAGCCGCTGGGCGAAACAGGGCCCACGCTCCCAAGACCATCAACGGGACGCCAGCCAGAAGCCACGGACGGCGTCGGCCCAAACGGTGGTGGGTGCGATCTGAAAGAATGCCGATAAGCGGATCGGTGACGACGTCCCACATCCTTGCTAGCAACAGAACGATCCCAACGGTTGTGAAGCCGAGGCCCAGATCGTCAGCGTAGTAAGTCGGGACCGTGATGAAAAGCGGCAGCAGCAGGATCGCCAACGGCAAGCCGGGCAAACCATAGGTGAGGAGTTGTAAATTGGAGAGAGGCGAAGGACCGGCAATGCGCATGGCTTGATCCACCCGAGTTAGTTCCGCATGTTCAAGACAGTGTCGGCACTGCTAGCCGGCACATTGCCTTGACGCTCGACCAGCCGGTAGGTGACCTGAGATCCGCGTGTTTCGAATGCGAGCCCGACAAGAACACCGGTGTCGTCGTACCAAAGGTCAATTTCAAGGTCGCCCTCCATTCGGAAGTGCGTCGCTTCGAATAGACCGCTGGGCCCGGTTACCTGTTCGCGCCCGACTTTACGGACCGATATCTCGAGTAATTCGCCGGTCTGGGTGTTTATCAGCTGGTTCTGTTGGATAGTCGTGGCCATCCAATAGGTTGATGGAAGGGTCGATGCGGAAATGGTGAACGGCGCTTCATCATTTGCGTGAATTTGTAATCCCTGTGAACCTGCCGTCGCTCGGATACGGTACTCGGTCCCATTGTCGTCGGTCTCGCTTTGCAGGGACAAGAGTTTCCCGGCGCGCCATAAGGTCCGATTTCGGTGGTTGTAAGCAAAGACAGTGAATGGGCCTAACCGTATATCGAGATCAATATCGATGGCCACTTTCAGGCTGCCATCGGGTTGTGGATCAAAAGTCAGGGCATGTCCGCCGATAGGCCGGCCGTCAAGCATGACTTCGAATCGCAGAGTACTTTCTTGCGGCGCTGGGTCTGCGAGCGCATGCATCGCTGGGAGAATGTTCATAGCATTGGCCATGGCAACGAGCGCTACGAGCGCTACGAGCGCATCTCTGATCTGATTAAGCATACTGGTGCATTCCCTTCTGTAACTGCGATGAGTTAGGAATCCTCTCTTCGGAAATTCCGCTGATATGTTCTATGAGCGTTGACGTCAGACATTGTAGTTCAAAGTCTGCTGAGTAACGGATCTGAAACCACAACTCATCTGACTTTTTAGGTGTTACGGTTAAGGTTCTCGGTTCTATTTTTATTTTCGTACTAACGTGTGTTTTGGATTTGTGGCCGATCGTCTGGGCTTTTTGGGGTTTCGTGCGGCTCTGATTTTTGCGGGCCATTTATGGTGGCGTTGATCATCGCGCGATTTTCGTCCGCGCCTGACCGAGAAGGAGCTGGAACTTAGCCGCCTGCTCGAGGGCATGTTCGAACGTCACGTTGAGCCGGTTTCAGATTATATTGACGAAGGGTAACTCAACGAGGCTAATTCCGCATTGCGCGATGTCGAGCGCTTCTGGATGCAACAGCTGGGCTTTGAAACTCGCGTTGCAGAGTTCTTGCGGGCCAAAACTGCGGCCTGACAGTTTTTAATTTCTCTCCCGCGAGACAATTCAACGAAAAGGGCGGCCTTCGGGGCCGCCCTTTTTTATGTGCGATATATATTCGGCTAAACGAAGAGGTCGTTGTCCAGAATCGACTTGGGGTCGTTCCCCTGAGAGCACATGGCAACCTTCAGCTTGTCGAGAGCCTTGGCCTCGATCTGGCGAATGCGTTCCTTGCTGACACCGAAATTCTCGCCGATATCCGAGAGCGTGTTTTTCTTCTCGGTCAGGAAGCGTTGGACGATGATCTCGCGCTCCCGCTCGCTGAGGGTTTCCAGTGCGTCCTCGACCCAGGCCGAGCGCACCTTGCCGTCGTGGTGCCAGGCAGTGATGTCCTCGGGATTCGGACCTTCATCGTGCAGGGCGTCCTGAAACTCGAAATCATCTTCATCGCCGTAACTGGCATTGAGCGAGTTGTCGGGTCCGCTTAGGTGGGCTTCCATGCGCACAACATCGGCGTACTTGACCTGCAGATGATCGGCCACGAGATCGCGGTCTTCATCGGTCAAATCACCATTTGCACCGGTGGAAATTTTAGCTCGTACCTTGCGCAGATTGAAGAACAATCGGCGCTGGGCGGGAGTCGTGGCGACACGGACAATGGATGTGTTGCGCAGGATGTAGTCTTGAATCGCAGACATGATCCACCACGATGCATAGGTGGAGAACCGGGCATTGTGATTGGTCTCGAACCGCTGGGCGGCTTCCATGAGCCCGATATTGCCTTCCTGGACCAGATCCCCGACCGGCAGGCCATAGCCGCGGAACTTCCATGCCATTTTCAACACATAGCGGGCATAGGCTTCGGTCAATTTGTGTAGCGCGGCTTCGTCTTCTTCCTCGCGCCACAGACGGGCGAGTTCGAATTCTTCTTCCCGTTCCAGGATGGGGGCTTTCATGACGCTGCTGGCGTAGCGGCGGTTTCCCTGTTCGATAGTTTGGCTTGCGAAAGCGGCCATGGTCTTCAATCCTTTGACAAAACATCATTGAGGGCTATATCGAAGCTGCAGTAATCTTGCTTATCGTTTCGACTCGATACTTGTACGGACTTAAGGGAATCATGGATCTCTGTCGACTCGATACTATCCATTTCATACACAATAATCATAATATTGCGTAGATTATAGATATATGAGAACAAATAAAATGGGCGCGCAACCTATTGAAAATGTAGACAAAGAAAGCCTGGCACGGCTTCTCGATCGTATCGGCCGGATGGCGCGTGGTCTGCAATATTGTCATGGCTTGAACCCGGCCCAATGGGACAGTTTGCGGTTTGTGGCTCATTCGAATCTCTTTTCTCGGACCGCGGGCGCGCTCGCACTGTTCCTTGGGACAACCAAGGGGACAGCCAGTCAGACCCTGAATGCTCTCGAAAAGAAGGGATACCTAACACGAGTACCCGATGCCGAAGACAAGCGGATCCGGCATATTGAACTGACCCCTGCGGGCGAAGAGATTCTCGCTGAAGATCCACTCAACTGTTTGGATCTAGCGATCGACCGTTTGTCAGCTGATACGGTCGACACTATGACCAGGGGACTGCAGGAACTCTGCACGAACCTGCAGGCGCGCTGCGGCGGGCAGGATATGGGCATCTGCACGTCATGCGGCCATTTTCAGGGTTCAACCGACGACGGCAATATGCGTTGCGGTTACAAGCAGGCGGACCTGTCCTGTGAAGATGCCAAGCGCTTCTGTATCAATTTTGATCCGAGCGATGCGCGCGACTGCTGAACGCGACACGATCAACCCCCGGTGAAAGCCTGAATACCGGTCTGGGCACGGCCAAGAATTAGCGCATGCACGTCGTGGCTGCCTTCATAGGTGTTGACGGATTCCAGATTCATGACATGCCGGATCACGTGATACTCATCCGAGATTCCGTTGCCGCCATGCATGTCCCGGGCGACCCGCGCGATTTCAAGGGATTTGCCGGCATTGTTGCGCTTCATCAATGAAATCATTTCCGGTGTCGCCCGATCATCATCCATCAGGCGGCCCAGTTGTAGACTGGAATGCAGGCCCAGAGTGATTTCGGTCTGCATATCGGCGAGCTTCTTCTGAATCAGCTGATTGGCGGCAAGCGGCCGTCCGAACTGCTTGCGTTCCAGAGTGTATTCACGTGCCGCCTGCCAGCAGAACTCCGCAGCGCCCAGCGCGCCCCAGGAAATGCCGTAGCGCGCCTTGTTGAGGCATC
>JABJAG010000141.1 GCA_018666195.1 Alphaproteobacteria bacterium | reverse complement strand
TTGCGTTGGTGACCGCCATCAGCGGCGAATGCAGGGCCGGCGTAACGCTCCAGACCACGTAATAGCCAATAAAACAGGCCAGCACGAAAACCGTGAACAGGAAGACGAAGGGGTCTCCCGCACCAGCGGTCTGCGTCAACGCGACCTGCGTGGCGTCCTGCGCCAGCCCGGCGGCTTTTTCAGCCAGGCCAGCGGCCTCGTTGGCCAACCGCGCAGCATTGTCGGCGAGTGTCGAAGGATCCATGGATCAGGCTCCCTTCTCGGTTGAATCGGTGTCCGATGCGCCATCATCCGCAGCAACATCTTCAGTGGCAGCCGGCTCTGGTGCCTTCTCTTCTTCAGGCAACAAAGCAGCGTGAACAACTTTGCCATCGCGGGTCAGGCATGTGCCGACAATAATCTCGTCCTCCCAGTCGATCTCGAGTTTCTTGTCCTCGGTGTTGACCAGCAGCTCAACAAAATTCATCAGGTTTCGGGAATACAGTGCCGATGAATCCGTCGCCAGACGAGACGGCAGGTTGTACTCGGCGAGAATCTTGACACCATTGCCCGTCACCGAGATTTCACCAGGCTTGGTCTGGCTGACATTACCTCCCTGCTCGGCCGCAATATCAACAATCACCGAACCCGGCTTCATCGATGCAATCATGTCGTCATTCACCAGGATTGGTGCCGCACGACCCGGAATCAGCGCCGTCGTGATGACGATATCCTGTTCCTTGATGTGATCGGCGATCAGTTCAGCCTGACGACGTTTGTAGTCATCGGACATCTCCTTGGCATAGCCACCGGCCGTCTGGCCGGTATCGCCCTCATCGGCTTCGACCATGATAAAGGACGCTCCAAGACTCTGAACCTCTTCTCTTGAGGCTGCGCGCACGTCGGTCGCCGAGACAATGGCGCCCAAGCGACGCGCTGTGGCGATCGCCTGCAGGCCAGCAACACCCGCACCCATAACGAAAACCTTGGCCGGATTGATCCGACCCGCAGCGGTCATCAGCATCGGCATGGCCTTGCTGTAATTCGCCGCACCATCAATCACCGCCTTGTAGCCAGTCAGATTCGACTGGGAACTCAACACGTCCATCGATTGGGCACGACTGATACGTGGCAACATTTCCATCGAGAACGCCACGATGTTGTGCTTGGCATAAGCATCAACGCCATCACGATCGCCATAGGGATTGTGCAGCGCGATCAAATACGCGCCGGCGGGAATATCGGACAATCCATCGTCATCAGCACCCTGCGCCAACGGGCGCTGGACCTTGAGGACAATGTCAGCATTGGCGAACACTTCAGCACGTGAGGACGCGACCGTCGCACCGGCATCGCGATAGGCATCATCGGAGATCGAGGCGGCTTCACCGGCCCCGCTTTCCACCGCCACATCGAAACCCCATTGCAGGTAGCGCTTGATCGTGTCTGGCGTCGCCGCAACGCGCCTTTCGTGCGGGCGCCGTTCTTTGGCAATCGCAATCTTCATAACGTGAGGAACCTCGGTTCGGTCGAACTCTTTGGGACCCGGCCTGTGCCCCGATGATGGCCGGTAGCGCGTATTCGTGCGCAAGCGAATATGCCGTGCCATTCCCGACAGGGCAACCCGGCAGAAGCCCCCCTCTTTAGTCGAACCTGGCTAGGACGGTACCTGACATAACGCTGATCCGCTGACGTCGAAACGCGTACAAAGGCAAATCGCTAAAATCAAGAGTCTGTGATGCACAATTTTCGATTAAATCTACTGATACCTGGCTTGCTTGTGCTGATACTTGCGATCCTCACCATGCACTCGGCCATTGCGGAGGACTATGAGCGGGGGTTGTCCGCCTACAATCGTGCGGACTACGAGACGGCACTGCTTGAATGGGATGTTCTGGCTCAGTTTGGAGAGCCTAAGGCGCAATTCGGGCTTGGTGTGATGCACACATTTGGCCAGGGCGTACTGCAAGACCATACACGGGCCATGGACTGGTATCGTCGTTCAGCAGAACGCGGCCATGCCGGCGCACAATTGTTTCTCGGTCACGGATTGGAAAGCGGCAACGGCGCTGAGCAAAATCTCGAAGAAGCCTTTTTCTGGTTTTTGCGTGCGGCAGAACAAGGAGAAAGCCGCGCCCAGAACAACCTCGGCCGCCTGTACGAACCCGGTCGCGGCACAGACCCTGATCCCGATATTGCGCTTTACTGGTATGAGGAAAGCGCGCGCAAAGGCAATGCCAACGCCCGCAAAAACCTAGCGCGCCTGCACGGCAACACATCTCCCGAAAAATAGAAAGCACAGCGGCCACGCGAAAGGTGCAAAGACGAGACTCTCCTTGGGTTGGCAAACTCACATTCTGTGCGTGATATACTGACTACAACACCAGTCCATCTGGTAAATCGACCAATCGGATTTTCAGCATTCTCCGCAAGCCACCAAGAATTCCGCTGTTGACGGCCCTGATTTCAGGCAGCGCGATTGCGTACAACCTGTTCTTGCCGTCGATTCCGGATATTGGCGTGGCATTCAACGTGCCCATCTTCACAGTACAAACCACGCTGATCGCGTTTCTGGTTGCCTACGCGCTGGCTCAATTCCTTTATGGCAGTGTGTCAGACCGGTTTGGGCGCCGCCCGACATTGCTCTGCGGGCTGGCAATCTACGTCGTTGCCAGCCTGCTCTGCGCCTTTGCACCGTCCATGACCATGCTTCTGTTTGCCCGCATCCTGCAGGGCATTGGCGCTGCTGGTTCCATGGTCATGGTGCGCTCGATCGTCCGCGACCTCTATGACCGCAAGAATGCCGCACGGGCTCTGGCTATTATCTCGACCGTGATGGTCTTTGCGCCGGCGACCGCACCCGCCATTGGCGGCTATCTGCACACACATTTCGGGTGGCAAGCCTCGTTCCTGTTTCTTGCCATATTGGGCACGGTCCTGTTTGTGTATTGCTGGGCACGGATGGCGGAAACCAATGTTGTTCAGGGTGGCGATCTGATTTCCAGCATCCGAACCATGGCGCTCGGCTATCGCGTGCTACTGCGTGAGCGGTCCTTCGTTTCCTACAACCTGAATATCGGGTTTATCGCCGCAGGCGCCTTCGCATTTTTTGCTGGGGTTCCCGTCGTCCTCATTGACAGCTACGGCGTTGCGCCCGACACCTTCGGCTACATGATGTTGCTCGCAACATCAGGCGCGTTTTGCGGTTACGGCAGTGCGATCTGGCTGACAGGAAAGCTGGGCGTCAACCGCATGATCATCTTCGGCACCACGGTCGGATTGCTGGGTGCGGCAGTCTATTTGGCGCTACCATTGATGGGTATATTCACCCCGGTTGCCGCTATCGCGCCCATATTTCTCTTTAATATCGGATTGGCCATGGCATTTCCCAGCGTTATGGCAGCTGGCGTCAGCGTTCGACCCGACTATGCAGGAACCGCTGCTGCACTGAACGGACTGGTGCAATACGGAACGGCAGCCATCGCGACAGTGATTGTCGCACTTCTGCCTCACACGACACATTTGCCGCTTGCCGGGGTCATCTTCGTCACGCAGTTCGCTGCATTCATTGCCAGCATCGTGGGATGGCGCGCCCGTCCAGTCGAGTAACCTCTTCCCCAATTGGGCAACTATTCGCGAACCAGTTGTCGCTCGGCGGATCCCTCGACTCAAAATTTGTCATACCGCTTTGGAAAGCATGTGCGACTCCAGACCACAGATTAACCTGGATAACCGGTTCTCTATCGAGATCGGCCCGGCACTAGCCTGGCTGGATGTTTTGGAAACCAGAGAACTCCGATCCCTACTCGAGCAGGCCAGCGCATCCGACCAAGACAATTCCCGGACTATTCCTGTGAGCCGCGTTCGGCCCACTGCAACCGCCTCCGCAGGCTCTGCGGCGATGTTTGATCCAGCGCAATTCGTGGCACTTCAGTTCTGCACTTCAAAACCATATGCCGTCAGCGCCTCGCTCTGCCGTTCCGTCAAGCCATCCAGCTCATATTCCTCGATCAGTTCATGAAACATCCGGTGCCAGTTCAGCTCAGCGCGCAGACGTAGGAAAACAGACCCCAGCCCAATTGCAGCTCGATCCATGAGCACAAACTCACGCGGCGGAGTCACGCCACCGATTTTACGAAGTTGTTCATGCACCTTGCTGGCGATGGTCGCGCCATAAGTACCTGACTCTGAGTCCTGAATACGCTGCACCTTGTCTTCCATCAGCGGCCTGTAGAGAAAGCCAGCCCAGATATTCAGCGTATCCAGAAGCTCGTTCGATATGTCTTCAAAGCCCCAACGCTGATAGGCGTGCGCCGCGCGATCACGGTCATCGGTGCGCAAGGCGTGATACAGCTCGACAACACCCTCCACAAAACGCGGTGGAAAGACCCGAACACAGCCAAAATCGTAAAGATTGATCGATGCATCCTCATTCACCGAATAATTGCCCAAATGCGGATCTCCGTGGATCACCCCATAGCCATAGAACGGCACATACCAGGCACGAAACATGTTCAAAGCTGCCGCTTCCCGCTGGGCCTGATCGGCTTCCTCGACAAACTGCGCCATGGGCAGGCCCGCAAGCCAGGATGTCGTCAGCAAGCGGGGTGCCGAAAGCTCCTCGATCACTTCGGGCACATGAACATCCGGTTCGCCGGCGAGCATAGCTCCGTAGAGCCGCGTGGTGCGTGCCTCGCGCAGGTAGTCGAGTTCTTCGGTCAGGCGTTCCGCCAGCTCGGCATGAATCTGGGTTGGGTCAATCGCCGGGTCGTACCGACGGTAGACCGAGAATGCGAGTTTGAGCTGGCTAAGGTCCGCTGACACGACGGACGCCATATCCGGATACTGCAATTTGCTCGCAACCTTGCGGCCCTCTATGTCTGTGGCAGCATGAACTTGTCCGAGTGAGGCAGCATGTGAGGCTTCGCGCGGGAATTCAGCAAACCGACTCTGCCAGTCAGGTCCCAGTTCTGCAGCCATCCGGCGACGCACAAATGCCCACCCCATTGCTGGTGCATTGGCCTGAAGTTCGGCCAACTCTCGAGCATAGTCCGCGGGCAATGCATCCGGGATCGTCGCCAGAATCTGAGCCGCCTTCATGAGTGGCCCTTTGAGTCCACCCAATGCCGTTTTCAGATCAGATGCATTGCGCTCGTGGTCCGCCTTACGGCCAAGATACCGGTTTCCAGCCATTCGTACTGCTGCGCCACCGACAGCCAAACCGACCCGGCCGTAACGCCCCACACGGCCCTGAACAGTAGAACGACCATCATCGCTCATCTAGTCGTCGAGCGCCTCAAGTTCGTCAATCAAACCGGAGATGACATTGAGGCCTTTCTGCCAGAAAGCCGGATCAGATGCGTCGAGCCCAAACGGTGCCAACAGCTCCTTGTGGCGAAGGGTTCCACCCGCGCGCAGCATCTCCAGATAGCGGTCCGCAAAACCCTCGGAGGCATTCTCGTAGACCGCATAGAGGGAGTTCACCAGACAATCGCCAAACGCATAGGCGTAGACATAGAACGGCGAGTGAATGAAATGCGGAATATAGGTCCAGAAGTACTTGTATTCTTCCTCAAACCGGATCGCTGGCCCAAGGCTCTCCTTCTGGATATCCATCCAGATATCGCAAATTTCTTCGGTGAGCAATTCACCTTCCCGGCGCTTGTCATGCACCCGACGCTCAAATTCATAGAACGCGATCTGACGCACGACAGTGTTCAGCATGTCCTCAACTTTCGATGCAAGCATGGTCTTGCGCAGCTTCGGATTGTCGGCCTCCGCCAATAATTTTCGGAAAGTCAGCATCTCGCCAAAAACGGATGCCGTTTCCGCCAAAGTCAGCGGCGTATCAGACATCAGGTGCCCCTGCCCGCCAGCCAAAACCTGATGAACGCCATGCCCGAGTTCGTGTGCCAGGGTCATCACGTCACGCGTCTTACCCTGATAGTTGAGCAGCAGATACGGATGGGCACTTGGTACTGTCGGATGGGCAAATGCGCCCGGCGATTTTCCGGGCCGCACCGGCGTGTCGATCCAGTTGTTATCAAAAAAGTCCTGTGCAACCTTCACCAGGCTCGGCGAGAAACGTCCATAGGCATCAAGCACCTTATCAACCGCATCATCCCAGCGGATCACGCTGTCATCGTCATCGGGCAACGGCGCGTTACGATCCCAGTAGTCAAGCTTGCGCACGCCGAACCACTTGGCCTTTAGCTTGTAATAACGGTGCGACAAATCCGGAAAGGCGTCACGAACCGATTGTGACAAGGCATCAACCACTTCGTCTTCGACATAGTTTGACAAATTTCGACTGGAAACCGGACGCGCAAATCCACGCCACTTGTCCTCAATCTCCTTGTCCTTGGCCAGAGTGTTGGTGATCAGCGAGAACACACGAACATTGTCTCCCAACCCCTTGCCCAATGCCTTGGCCGCCGCCTTGCGAACTTCACCATCTCCATCAGACAACATATTAAGGGCTTCAGCACTGCTGAGAGTTCTCTTGCCCTTGGGAAGATCAACCTCAAACGTCAGTTCTGCCATCGTCTCATCGAAGAGACGATTCCAGGCTGAACGTCCTGCAACCCGCTTTTCGTGCAGCAATTTCTCTAGCTGGTCGTCCAACTGATAAGGCCGGTAAGCACGCGAGTCGCGGAGCCAGGGGTCAAAACGACGCAGCTTTGCAGACGCCTTCAACTTCTTGCTCAAGCTACGTTCGGGAATACGATTGAGCTCCAGCGCAAAAAACAGCACATGGGAGGATATACCGGTCACCGTTTCCTGCATCGACTGATAGAAGCGACCATTCTCCGGGTCCATCATATCTGCCGCATAGAGAAGCGAGGCGTAGCTCATGATCCGCGAAAGCACCTCGTCGATCTTTTCATAATCTGCAATCGCCTTGGCCAGAGTGTCGCCATCCAGATCACGCAATTTGCCTTGATAGCGCTTGGCAAATTTCGCCACTGCCTTGCCAGAGGCCGCAATATCCTTGGTGATTTCCGGGCCATCCGGGGACCGATAGAGATCGGACAAATCCCACTCGGGCAAAGGTCCAAGTTTATCGCGAGCGGGGCTTCCCTTGCGCTGACGGGGGCTTGCGGCTTTTGGCATATGAACAGCTCCTTGAAACTCGTCTTCAGATAAGGTCCATATAGAGGGACAACAACCACCGGCACGACGAATCACGCGGAATTGCGTGGATCGATCCAACTCCGGGAAGGCTCCGGGACGGGACGCACACCAATGGACTACGCCGCGCGCTACGACAACTGGCAAAACCTGCCACAGGTCTTCTTCGAAAAAGCCGCCGAACAAGGTGATGCGCCATTGTTCTGGGCCAAACACTATGATTCCTGGCAGTCGACCAGTTGGGCGCAGGCTCGCGACGAGGTCAGTGCATTGGCAGGCGGCCTGCGCGCTGCCGGCGTGAAGCACGGCGATCGTGTTCTGCTTGTTTCAGAAAATCGCCCCGAATGGGGAATCGCCGACCTGGCGATCATGTCTGCAGGTGCAATTACGGTTCCCGCCTACACAACCAACACTGTCGATGATCACATCCATCTGATTACAGATTGCGACCCGAAAGTTGCGATTGTGTCTTCTGAAATACTTGCGGAACGTCTCCTTCCCGCTATCCGAACAACAGGCACGATCAAAACCGTTGTGACGGTCGAGGGTGCCGGTGGACGGAGTAACGATGTCTCGATCGTCAACTGGCGCGATATGATGCGCGACGGCGAGGCGCTGAAAAAGGACATCGAAACCGGGCTGGGACAGATCGCGCGCACCGACACGTCCTGCCTGATTTACACCTCGGGCACCGGTGGCGCTCCGAAGGGCGTGATGCTCAGCCATGGGGCCATCCTGTGCAATTGTATGGGAGCCTATCACCTCTTCAATGACGCCAAGCTGCTGGACATCGATGCCGAGTCATTCCTGTCCTTTCTCCCTCTCAGCCATTCCTACGAACACACAGCCGGCCTGCATTTTCCCCTCACCATCGGCGCCGAAATCTATTACGCCGAAGGCGTCGACAAGCTTTCCGCGAATATGGCTGAGACGCATCCGACCATTATGACCGCCGTGCCACGGCTCTACGAATCCATGCATCAACGCATCGTGGCTGGCGTTGAACGCCAGGGCGGACTGTCCGAAAAACTGTTCAAGAAGACCGTTGCGCTTGGCATCAAGCGCTACGAGCTGGGGCCAGGCGGCCTCTCGATCGCAGAAAAAATCCAGGATAGAGTTCTGGAGAAGCTCGTCCGCGCCAAGGTCGCTGGTCGGTTCGGTGGGCGGCTCAAGGCCTTCGTATCCGGCGGCGCACCATTGAATTACGATATTGGTGTGTTCTTTCTCGCACTCGGCGTGCGACTTCTTCAGGGTTACGGCCAGACCGAGACAGCGCCGGTTGTCAGCGCAAACCTGCCCGACAAGATCAAGATCGACACGGTCGGTCCGGCATTCCCCAGCGTGGAGCTGAAGATCGCCGCAGATGGCGAAATTCTGGTTCGCGGCGAACTGACCATGCAGGGATACTGGAATGCACCGGAGCTGACTGCCGAGGCCCTGCGCGACGGCTGGGTCTATACCGGCGACATCGGCGAGCTGGACGATGACGGCTATATCAAGATCACCGATCGAAAAAAGGACATCATCGTCAATTCCGGTGGTGACAATGTCTCGCCCCAGCGGGTCGAGGGTGCACTTGTCTTCGAACCCGAGATCACCCAGGCCATGGTCTATGGCGACAAACGCCCGCATCTGGTCGCTGTTCTGGTACCTGACGAAAGCTTCGTAGCGAACTGGGCCCGCGAGAACGGCCGTGATGCCAAGCTTGCAGAGCTTTCGGATTCCGAGAGTTTCCATGAACGCCTGCGTGAGGCACTCGATCGCGCCAATGCCCGGCTTTCACCCATCGAACAGGTTCGCCGGTTTCTCGTCGCAGAAGAAGGGTTCACAACAGACAACGGGTTGATGACCCCGTCCCTGAAAATCCGGCGGCACGAGATTCGCAAAATCTATGGTGAGCGGCTCGAAGCGCTCTACGGTCGTAAACGCGGCTAGCCTCTAGGCATGAAAGGTGCGGTACCACTCCACAAATCGCGGGATGCCCACATCGATCGTCACGCGGGGCTCAAAACCCAGATCGCGCTGACTGGCTTCAATATCCGCATAGGTCGCGGGCACATCACCCGTCTGCATCGGCTGGAAATCGATCTCTGCCTTCACGCCGAGCGCCTCCTCGATCAGACCGATGAACCGCATCAGGGGTTCGGAATTGTTGTTGCCGAGATTGTAGACCCGGTGCGGGACCGTATCGCCACCGCGCGGCGGGGGGTTGTCGAGCGCGGCAAGTACCCCGGCAACGATATCGTCCACATAAGTGAAATCACGTTGCATTTTGCCGTGGTTGAAGACCGGGATCGGATCACCTGCGAGAATCTTGCTGGTGAAGATATACAGCGACATGTCCGGTCGGCCCCATGGGCCATAAACCGTAAAAAACCGCAGGCCGGTTTGCGGAATACCGTAGGTCGATGAATAGGAATAACTCATCAACTCGTCAGCCTTCTTCGTCGCAGCGTAGAGCGATATCGGCGTGTCGACCTGGTCATCTACAGAGAAGGGCAGTTTTGTGTTCCCCCCATAAACAGACGAGGAACTGGCATAGACGAGATGCTTGAGATCATCGCCCATTGCCCGCGCGCGTTCGATGACATTCATATGGCCGACAATATTGGCCTGAATGTAAGCACCAGGATTCTCGAGGCTGTAGCGCACGCCAGCCTGCGCGGCCAGATGCACAATCCGGTCGACACCTTTTGCGGCATGGGCGAGTGCTTCGGCATCAACGATATCGCCGCGCACGAAACTGAACTTCTCGTTTTCCATCAATCGCGCGAGCCGGGCCTCCTTGAGCCTGACATCGTAATAGTCGTTCACATTGTCGATACCGACCACGGTTTCACCCCGCGCCATCAGCGCCAGGCTGACGGTCATGCCAATAAAGCCTGCGGCTCCGGTCACCAGTACGGTCATGGGGGGACTCGCGATTCGTCGTTTGCGGAAACCCTGATATAGGCCAGAAAGTCACGGATTGCACGCGCACTTAGCCCGGACATGATCGAAAACAGCCCGCTTGTCCGGCGAATGATTCTCCAACCATCGGATTTTAAGGCGAAGTTTTGTTTCGTCATCACTCCAAAGGCTCTCACCCAATGGACAGCCATCGCGGTGGTGCTTAGATTTCCATCTGTGGAACTGTATTCAACCTGTTCCAACGGGAGAGAACAGCATGGCCGAGAATGCCAGCCGTCTGAACACGGTCAGCCTTGATGACAAATACGAGCTCGAATCCGGGCGTGTGTTCCTGAACGGAACCCAGGCTCTCGTACGCCTGCCTATGATACAGCGCCAGCGCGATGCTGCGGCCGGCCTGAACACAGCGGCCTATGTCACCGGCTATCGCGGCTCGCCGCTCGGGGCTCTCGATCAGCAGATGGAACGGGCGAAGCGCTTTCTCGAACGCAACAACATCGTGTTCCGGGCCGGTGTGAACGAAGACCTCGCCGCAACGGCCGTCTGGGGTACCCAGCAGATCAATCTCTCGGAAGGCGCCAAACATGATGGCGTGTTTTCCATGTGGTACGCCAAGGGCCCCGGCGTGGACCGTTCCGGTGATGTCCTCAAGCACGGCAACCTCGCGGGCTCCGCCCCCCATGGCGGCGTGTTGTTGCTCGCCGGTGATGATCACACCTGCAAGTCCTCGACCACAGCACACCAGTCCGAATACGGCTTTGTCGACGCGATGATCCCCGTGCTCAATCCGGCTGGCGTGCAGGAATTTCTCGATCTGGGCCTCTTTGGCTGGGCCATGTCGCGCTATTCAGGCTGCTGGGTTTCTTTCAAGACCGTTGCCGAAACCGTCGACAGTTCAGCTTCTGTCTATGTGGACCCCCACCGAATCAATATCGTCACGCCGACCGACTTTGATATGCCCATGGGTGGCCTCAACATTCGCTGGCCCGATGAATTTCTCGCCCAAGAAGAACGGCATCACAAATACAAGCTGAATGCGGCACTGGCTTTCGCCCGTGCCAACAAGCTCGACAAGGTTGTGATCGATAGCCCGAAACGACGCTTCGGCATTGTCACAACCGGCAAGAGCTACCTCGATGTGCGCCAGGCGCTCGACGATCTGGGAATCTCTGAAGAGCAAGCCAGCGATATAGGAATCAGCATCTACAAGGTCGCCATGACCTGGCCGCTAGAACGCGAAGGCATGCGCGCCTTTGCCGAAGGCATGGAAGAAATCCTTGTAGTTGAGGAAAAGCGGCCGCTGATTGAAGATCAGCTGCGTTCGCAACTTTATGACCTGCGTGACAATGCGCGTCCGAATGTGATCGGAAAGTTCGATGAGACCGGCGATTGGATCCTGCCATCTTCCGGTGAACTGACCCCGGCCCAGATCGCCCGTGCGATCGCGAAGCGTCTCTCACGCTGGCACAAATCCGAACCCATCACCGAACGCATGGACTATCTGGAGCGCAAGGAAGCCTCCCTCGCCCAGCAACCTCCATCCATCAAACGCATTCCCTATTTCTGTTCCGGTTGCCCCCACAACACATCGACCAAGGTGCCCGAAGGCAGTCGTGCGCTGGCCGGTATTGGCTGTCATTTCATGTCCCTGTGGATGGATCGCAACACCGAAACCTTCACCCATATGGGCGGCGAGGGTGTGTCCTGGGTTGGCCAAGCACCCTTCGTCGAAGACGACCATGTTTTCGTCAATCTAGGCGATGGCACCTACTATCATTCGGGGTATATGGCGATCCGTCAGGCCGTCGCGTCCGGTGAAAACATGACCTACAAGATCCTGTTCAACGACGCGGTTGCCATGACCGGCGGTCAGGGCCATGACGGCCCCCTCACCGTCCCGGCGATCACCCGCCAGGTCGAAGCTGAAGGGGTTCAGAAGATCGTCGTCGTTACCGACGAACCCGACAAGTATCCAACTGCTGCCCCCTTCGCACATGGTGTCACGGTCCATCATCGCGACGAATTGGACAGCGTGCAGAAAGACCTGCGCGACTACCCCGGTGTTTCAGTGCTGGTCTATGACCAGACCTGTGCCGCAGAGAAGCGCCGCCGTCGAAAGCGCGGCACCTTCCCCGATCCGGCCAAGCGGGTAATGATCAACGAGCAGGTTTGTGAAGGCTGCGGTGATTGCTCGATCAAATCCAATTGCTTGTCCGTGGTACCGGTCGAGACCGAACTCGGACGCAAGCGATCCATCGATCAGTCGAGCTGCAACAAGGATTATTCCTGCGTGAACGGCTTCTGCCCGAGCTTCGTAACTGTCGAAGGTGGCGGCTTGCGCAAACCTGATACCTCAGCTCCTGTTGGCGCGGACACCGCTTTCAACGATATCAAGCTGCCCGAGCCCATTTTGCCATCACTCAACGAACCCTATGGCATTTTGGTCACCGGGGTTGGCGGCACCGGTGTTGTCACAATCGGTGCCCTGCTTGGTATGGCTGCCCATATTGAGAACAAGGGTGTTTCGATCCTCGACATGGCCGGTCTAGCCCAGAAGGGCGGTGCGGTGATCAGCCACATCCGCATCGGCGCGGCGCCGGAAGATTTACACGCAGTCCGCATCGCGGCCGGCAGCGCCAATCTGGTCCTCGGCTGTGATCTGGTCGTCGCCGCGGGAACAGATGCCATTGCCAAGATGCAATCGGGCGAGACCCACGCTGTCATCAACAGCCATGAAACGATCACCGGAGAATTTACACAAAACCCCGACTTCATGCTGAACGCCCAGGAGCTTTCCCAGACCATCCGCGTGGCTGTGGGCGAGTCCGGTGCGGACTTCATCGAAGGTACGCGCTATGCAACTGCTCTGATGGGCGATTCCATTGCGACCAATCTCTTCATGCTCGGTTACGCCTGGCAAAAAGGTCTCGTCCCGATTTCCGGCGAAGCCCTCATGCAGGCCATCGAACTGAATGCCGTTGCAGTTGATTTCAACAAGGAGGCCTTCTTGTGGGGCCGCCGCGCCGCTGTCGATGAAACGCGTGTCGCACGCGCCTCGGAACCCGTCACGCCCATGCGCCTGAAGCAGCCCGACATCGCAACATCGCTTGAAGACATCGTCAGCCGCCGCATCAAGTTTCTCACCGAATACCAGAACGAGGCCTATGCCCGTCGCTACAAGGATTTGGTGGTAAAAGTGCAGAAAGCTGAAGGGGATCGCGCCAAAGGAAGCTCTGGTCTCGCTGAAGCTGTCGCGCGGTACTATTACAAGCTGCTTGCCTTCAAGGATGAGTATGAAGTGGCCCGTCTCTACACCGACGGTGATTTCCTGCGCCGTGTTCGCGACCAGTTCGAAGGGGACTACAAGCTCAAGTTCCACATGGCTCCGCCACTCCTCGCCAAGCGTGATCCGGAAAGCGATGAATTCCTGAAACAGGAATTTGGCCCCTGGATGATGACCGCTTTCCGGGTCCTCGCCGGATTTAAATTTCTGCGCGGCACCAAGCTCGATATTTTTGGATATTCGGCTGAACGCAAACAGGAACGCCAGTTGATCACTGATTATGAGACCACAATGGACGAACTGATCAGCGGCCTGAACTCGCAGAACCACGAAATCGCCATCGCCATCGCCTCAATTCCCGAGCACATCAGAGGCTATGGTCATGTGAAGGAACAGCACCTAGGAAAAGCCAAGGATGAGGAAGCTGCCCTGCTTCGTGCCTTCCGTGATCCAAATGCAGAGAATGCCAAAGCGGCTGAGTAGAATCGCTCCGAATCATCATTTGCGAAAACATAGCGAATGCATTTGTTCAATTTCGTGGTAACCAGCCGTTATGGATACTGCACGCATAAGATTTGGCTTCGAGATAACGATCGAATGCCCCGCACCTCTCCCGATGTTGCTGGCGCTTTCGCCCCACCCTGAATTCGACGGTGAGCTTTTTGGCTCTTCCCAGATCCGGACCGAGCCCCCTGTCCCGATCGAAACCTATTCCGACACATTCGGAAACCAGTTTTCCCGAATCGTTGCACCTGTGGGCGAATTCTCTCTGTGGTCGGATTGCATCGCAGAAGTCGACAGCCGTCCTGACCCCGTAGAATCCAGCGCACGTCTGGCACCGGTTCAGGACCTTCCTGCGGAAACACTGCAGTTTTTGGCCCCCAGCCGTTATTGCGAATCAGACGAGATGGGTGATTTCGCCTGGGAGAATTTCGGGTTTTACACCCCTGGATGGCAGCAAGTGCAGGCCATCTGCGACTACGTCCACGAACAGACGACCTTCGACTACAAGTTCGGACGCCCCACCAAAACAGCACATCAGGTTCACCTCGAAAAAACAGGCGTGTGCCGGGATTTTGCGCATCTCGCGATCACGTTATGCCGCGCGATGAACATTCCCGCACGCTATGTCAGCGGATATATCTCTGATATCGGTGCCGAGGAAACTGGTCCCACCGATTTTTGCGCCTGGTTCGAAGTCTTTCTCGACGGAACCTGGCATGCCTTTGACGCACGCCATAACACGCCCCGCATTGGTCGCATTCAGATGGTCCGCGGCAGAGACGCAGCTGACGTGGCCATGATCACATCCTTCGGATCCTACGATCTGACTCATTTCCGGGTCTGGACCATCGGCCTGCCCCACGGCACGGACGAGCAAGAAATGATGACGTCGCTCGAAATGCGCCCGAATACACCGGCGCTTGTATTTCCGGCGTAAACAGACTTCTAACTAGATGCCGACAGCGTTTCGATAAACTTCAAGCAGATGCTCCTGCTCCTGACGCTCATTGGGCTCCAGTTTCCGCAAACGCACAATCTGGCGCATGGTTTTGGCATCGTAGCCGGCCGATTTAGCTTCTGAATACACCTCGCGGATATCCGCGTTCAAATTGGAACGATCCTCTTCCAAACGCTCCACACGTTCGATAAAGCTGCGCAGGCGGTCTGCCGCGATTTCGCCGGTGTCTGCCATGAAACTCTCTCCAAAATACGTTAGATGCCGCGAGGAATAGCAGCGCGACCAGCGTTTAACTCAATCGCCTGTGGAAAGGCAAAGCCGACGTGCAAAACAGCAGAATTAAGTGAGAATTTTTTCGAACCACAACTCAGCGTAGGGATTGTCGTTATAGGGCGCGACGTCGCTATACCCGCAACGCCGATAGAGCCTGTGCGCTTCGGTCAGCGTATTGTTGGAGTCGAGGCGCACCACGCTAAACCCGGCTCTGCTTGCGATCACTTCCAGATCGAGTAGCAATTTGTATCCAAGGCCCTGCCCACGAACCGTTTCGCACACCCACATCCGCTTGATCTCTGCGAAGCCGCCATCACGATACGCAACGCCACCACAGCCGACAGCCTCACCAGACGCCCGAGCAATCACAAAAGCACCAGTCGGGGGTGAAAACCCACCATCGCCCGGCGCACGACCCCTGGTTCGGTCAAAGCCGGTCGCAAACCGCTGGTCTATTTCCGCAAAATACTGCTCCAGACACCAGATGGAATCAGGGTGCGCGGGGTCTTCCTGTTCGATCTGGAATTTCGGGTCGAGACGCGAATGAGCACTCATCTCGGTGGCTAGTGGCCCTGCTTTTCCTGCATCTTGGCAAGTTGCTCCGGGGTCGCCTCGGTCTGGAACTTTGTTTTCCACTCACTGTAGGGCATCCCGTAGATCAACTCCCGGGCGTCTTCGTAGTCGAGTTCCATACCTTTTTCTTCAGCAGCGGCGCGATACCATTTCGAAAGGCAGTTTCGACAGAAATCCGCCAAGTTCATGAGGTCGATATTCTGCACCTGCGGATTGTCACGCAGGTGCTGAACCAGCGTGCGAAAGGCCGCTGCTTCGAGTTCAGTCTGGGTCGCTTGGTCGAGGTCAGCCATATCATCTCTCTCTTGGGGTCGTGCCGGTTGTTGAAAGCAATATAGGCCTCACACCCAGCGGCGCAACGGATGGGAGATCATTCCCTGCCGTCTGCGCTCTCTGGTCAAAAGAGATCAGCCAATCATGCTGCGCAACATCCACGCATTCTTCTCATGGATCTGCATGCGCTGGGTCAGCAAATCTGCAGTTGCCTCATCGCTGCCTGCCTCGGCTGTCGGGAAAACCTCACGCGCTGTGCGCACAACGGTCTCCTGCCCTTCAGCAAGCTGCCGGATCATATCCTCGGCAACTGGAACGTCGTTGGCCTCGGGAATCGAAGAAAGTTCAGCATAGGCGGCGTAACTTCCCGGGGCGGCAAAACCCAGCGCACGAATACGTTCAGCGATTTCATCAACCGCCAGTGCCAGCTCATTGTACTGCGTCTCGAACATCAGATGCAGAGTGTTGAACATCGGACCCGTGACGTTCCAATGATAATTGTGGGTCTTCAGGTACAGCGTGTAAGTATCTGCAAGCAGGCGTGACAAGCCATCTGCGATATCCTGGCGCTGGTTTTCCGGGATGCCAATATTGATCGGTATACCGACCGGTTGAGCGGATGTAGCCATCGAGAAATCTCCTCTTTAGAATTATTCTAAATATAGCACATCGAGCCCGATATACAAGCTACAAACACAAAATATCATACCCAAGGATATCGCTATCCTCGGCCTCCGGCCAAACGTGCCGCATCCGGACTGTTTCGCAGGCGCCACATCGCGACAATGCCGACAACAGGACCCGGAACCAGGATCGCAAACGCGAATCTCCAACCAATAAGGTCAACCACAACCGGGATCAGATGGATCGTCACGAGGGTCAGCAGGAATCCCATACTGGTCTGAACTGTCAGCATGGTGCCGACATAGCCAGGTTCGGACAATTCCGCCGTACTGGCTGAAAACTGTGGTGAATCCGCGACCACGGATACTCCCCAGATCACGCATAGCGCGAACAATGGCCAAATCGCACCACCGAACAGAAAGCCTGCGATCAGCGCGCAAGTGCCACTGACTGCCATAGCCGCAACGGTGATTGTCGTGCGCCCAAATTGATCCGCCAGCAACCCGCCGCCAACAGAGCCGATAGCACCCGAACCCATCACCACAAACGTGGCCAGCGCCGCCAGCGTATCTGCGTCGGCATTCGCTCCCAACGTGACGCGAAAACTGGCCAACAGAAACGCTCCGATCCACGCCCACATAGCGTAGAGTTCCCACATGTGACCGAGATAGCCGACATTCGCGAGGCGCAGACCACGCTGGGTCCACCCCCTAAATGCCGCATTGATCCGAAATGGTGGCGTGGGTGCCGTGTTGGGACCAATGGTCACCAGAAAAATCGCAAACCCGGCCACCGTCGCAGAAACAGACGCTGCGACCAGAGTGAAGACCCAATCGATCCCACCCAGCGCGTTGAACAGATGCGGGCTCGCCGACCCCAGCGCCAGCGCGCCGACCAGCGCTCCGATCATCAGGCCCATATCGCCCCGAGCCCAGCTTGCTGCGAGCTTCATGCCAACAGGATAAATCCCAGCCATGCAAACACCGGTGATGAACCGCAACGCAATCACAGAATAAGACGCCGGCTCAAACGCCAGAATCAGGACATTCGCCCCTGAGGCCAGCAGTGCAGATACAAGAAAAAACCGGCGCGGCTCAACCCGATCAGCCAGATTAAGCAGCGCACTGATCAGGGTACCAACAACGAACCCTGCCTGAACCGCACTCGTGAACAGCGAAGCAGTCAACGGCGGCAAATCAACGCTCTCTCGCAAAGCAGGTACGACCGCCGAGGCCGAAAACCACAACGACATGGTCGCCACTGCGCAGAATGCGATGATGACTAAAGAACGTGTGCGAACACTCAAAACAATCCCCGAACGAAACCGTCGCCAGAACTAGTACGGACGTGCCCACTGGCAAATGACGTTCGCGTTCACCCTCCCCGACAGGGAGAGGCGATCTAGCTCAAGTCAGCCGCCGCGCGCTGGATACGTGTGCAGGCTTCTTCCAGAATTTCGGTCGCAGTCGCATAGGACACCCGGAAATGCGGCGACAGGCCAAAGGCCTCGCCATGCACAACCGCAACACCCTCGCTGCCAAGCAGATAACGCGCAACATCCTCGTCGGAGCCCAGTACGTTACCGTCAGGAGTCTTCTTGCCAATCATCCCCGCAACAGACGGATAGACATAGAACGCGCCCTCCGGCGTTGCACAGGTAATGCCCTCCGCCTGATTGAGCATGGAAACCACCAGGTCCCGCCGCTGTTTGAAGATCACGTTGTGCTCAGCGATGAAGTCCTGCGGCCCGAGCAAGGCTTCAAGTGCCGCCCATTGGGAAATCGTCGAGGTCGAGGTTGTCGACTGGGACGAGATCATGTTCATGGCCTTGATCAGTTCCAGCGGGCCCGCTGCATAACCAACACGCCAGCCGGTCATGCAATAAGCCTTGGACATGCCGTTCAGGGTCAGGGTGCGATCATAAAGTTCCGGCACCACCTGCGCGACCGTCGAGAACTCAAAATCGTCATAGACGATCTTCTCATACATATCGTCCGGCATGATCCAGACATGCGGGTGACGCAACAAAACTTCACCAAGCGCCCGCAACTCGTCCGCCGTATAGGCCGCACCTGTCGGATTGCCAGGCGAGTTCATCATCAGCCATTTGGTCTTCGGGGTAATTGCGGCCTCAAGCTGATCAGGTGTCAGCTTGAACCCGGAATCCTGCTTGGTCTCGATCACCACCGGCTTGCCCTCGCAAAGCAGGGTGATGTCCGTATACGACACCCAGTAAGGGGCTGCGACGATCACCTCGTCACCCGGATTGATCGTGGCAAAAAGCGCGTTGTAGATTGTCTGCTTGCCACCGCAACCCACATGGATCTGCGCCGCGGTGTAGTCGAGCTCGTTATCGGTCTTCAGCTTGTCGCAGATCGCCTCGCGCAACTCGGGAATACCCGCCGGCGCAACATATTTGGTCTTGCCCTCGGCCATCGCACGCGATGCAGCATCCTTGATGTTCTGCGGCGTATCGAAATCGGGTTCACCCGCTGCCAGACCGATCACGTCCCGTCCCTCGGCTTTGAGCTCTTGAGACAGAGTGTTGATCGCGATCGTCGGCGACGGCTTGATGCTGTTAAGACGTTCGGCAAGAAGAGCCATGGGACTGCACCCGTTGTAAGGTTATATTGCAGGTGCGAACGTAGTCCCGGGCCGTTCGCCACGCAACACTTGCGGACGAAATCCACCCACAGAAACTTATTCGACCAGAGACCTTTTTGCCTCACGCTTGCGCGCCGCACCACTTTCCATGGCCAGCCACGCCGTCACCACCATAAACGCCAACATTCCGACAACAACAATCCCCAAAACAATCTGATTTTCAACGGACATTACAGGTCTCCCTCTATGATGCCGCAGAAGTTAGTTTCCTGCGCGGAACCCGCATTGATTCAAGTCAAATCAGAATGCATTGAGACCACTGGTTTTTCCTCTCACGCACAACCTATATAAAGCCCCATGGCCGAACTCACTGAAATTCAGGCGAAGTACCTGCCAATGGCGCAGGAACTGCCGCGTCCCGTTTTTACCGACGATCATCCAGCGGGCGACACGCGCGCGGAATTCGAACTGGTGTCCGACTACACGCCGGCGGGAGATCAGCCAAAAGCTATCGAAGATTTGATCGAAGGCCTCGATCGCGAAGAGAAAGACCAAGTTCTGCTAGGTGTGACCGGGTCCGGCAAGACCTTCACCATGGCCCATGTGATTGAGCGAACTGGCCGTCCGGCCCTGATCCTGGCCCCTAACAAGACCCTGGCCGCACAGCTTTATGGGGAGATGAAGAACTTCTTCCCGAACAACGCTGTGGAGTATTTCGTATCCTATTACGACTACTACCAACCCGAAGCCTATGTCCCGCGTTCGGACACTTATATCGAGAAGGAATCTTCGATCAACGAACAGATTGACCGCATGCGCCATTCAGCGACGCGGGTTCTGTTCGAGCGACGGGATGTGATCATCGTTGCTTCGGTTTCCTGCATTTACGGTATCGGAGATGCGGAATCCTACCTGAAGATGACAAAAACCTACGAAGTCGGGGACCGCGTAGATCGAACGCAGATCCTGCGTGATCTGACCGAGCTGCAGTACAGACGCAACGATGCGAATTTCTATCGCGGCATGTTGCGTGCCCGCGGTGACACCATCGAAATCTTCCCTGCCCATCTGGAAGATCGTGCCTGGCGTCTGTCGCTCTTCGGTGACGAGATCGAATCTATCAAGGAATTTGATCCACTGACCGGCGCAAGTATGGGCGACCTTGAGCGGATCAAAGTTTTCGCCAACTCACATCACATCACGCCCAAACCGTCCCTGCAGCAGGCGCTTAAAACCATCAAGAGCGAGCTCGACAGCCAATTGAAGGTCTTGCACAGCGAGGGGCGCCTGCTCGAGGCACAGCGTATAGAGCAGCGCACGACATTTGATCTGGAAATGATCGCAGCAACCGGCGTTTGCCCCGGCATTGAGAACTATTCGCGCCACCTCACCGGCCGCACCCCCGGGGAACCACCGCCAACGCTGTTCGAATATCTACCCCAGGATGCGTTGCTGTTTGTCGACGAATCCCACATCGCCGTACCACAGGTCGGCGGCATGTTTCGTGGCGATCTCTCCCGCAAGGGAACCCTTGCGGAATTCGGCTTCCGTCTGCCGTCCTGCGTCGACAACCGCCCCCTCAAATTCGAGGAATGGTACGCCATGCGCCCGCAGACAGTGTACGTGTCTGCGACTCCCGGTGATTGGGAAATGGAACAGACGGGCGGTGTTTTTGCCGAACAGGTCGTGCGCCCCACTGGGCTGATCGACCCGGTCTGCATTGTCCGCCCAGTCGGAACCCAGGTCGATGATCTGATCGCGGAGTGCAAAGAGGTCATCGCAAAAGGCAGTCGCGTTCTGGTCACTACCCTGACCAAGCGCATGTCTGAAGACCTGACCGAATATATGCACGAACAGGGTTTGAAGGTGCGCTATATGCATTCGGATATCGAGACTCTGGAGCGCATCGAGATCCTGCGTGATCTGCGGCTGGGCACATTCGATATTCTAATCGGCATCAATCTGCTGCGTGAGGGCCTCGACATTCCCGAATGCGCTCTTGTGGCCATTCTCGATGCTGACAAGGAAGGCTATCTGCGCTCCAAGACTTCACTGGTGCAGACCATCGGACGCGCCGCGCGAAACGTCGATGGCCGGGTCATCCTGTATGCCGATACCATGACCAAGAGCCTGACGGCGGCCCTCGACGAAACCGCACGGCGGCGGGAAAAACAGCAGGCCTACAACACCGAGAATGGAATCACACCGGAATCAATTCGCTCGAACATCTCAGACATCCTGCGCAGTGTCTTCGAACGAGATCGTGTGACGGTCGAGATCGAGGATGACGAGACTTCTCACCTTGTTGGCAAGGACCTGCAGACCTACATCGCCGAGCTTGAACAACGCATGCACAATGCAGCGGCCGACCTGGAGTTTGAAGAAGCCGCCAATTTGCGCGACGAGATCAAACGGCTGGAAACCAAGCAGCTGGAATCCATGGGCGCCGATCTGGATGGCTCTCCCTGGCGCGATAGTGAAGATGCCGGAGCGGGATTGCGCGCCCAGCGTGCTGCCCGCACCAAGGCTAATCTCACCGCCAAACCGCAACGCGGGCCTGGCAAAGGTGGTCGCAAACGGCGATCCCGGCGCGGAGCCTGACCCCGAATTCTCCTTGAATTCAGGCTGTTTCGGAATTCTTTGAGGTTTTTTTCGCAAGCTTGTCGAAATCGGGGGAGCCCACACGACAGTTGTATGAGATCGTTATCCGCGAGGAACACGGTTCTCATTCACACGCGAACCAAGGAGAGACCCAAATGCAATTCATGGCACTTATTTACAACAAGGAAACCGGCAACCACGACCCGGAGACCTTTCAGGCCTATGGCAAGTTCACCCAGGACATGATCGCCCAGGGACATTTCAAGAGCGGTGACGCCCTGCAGCCGACAGCGACGGCCACCTGCCTGACCATCCGCGATGGAAAGACCAGCCTGAAGGACGGCCCGTTCTCCGAAACCAAGGAACAGCTCGGCGGCTACTACATCCTGGAATGCGAAAACCTGGATGAGGCCATCGCCTGCGCCGCTCAGATTCCCGGTGCCAAGACCGGCACGATCGAAGTGCGTCCGGTTCTGGCTCTCTAAGTCTGACCGCTTCGGTCCTGACATGCAGTTCACCACCGAAGATGAAGCCCTCGCCCGCGTCTATCAGGAAGATGCGGGCGGGGTTCTCGCCGTTCTGATCGGCCAGTTTCGGGACTTTGATCTGGCAGAGGACGCGTTGCAGGACGCCATCTCGGAAGCATTGCTCGGTTGGCGTCGCGATGGACCACCTGACAATGGAGCCGGATGGATTCTGACCGTCGCCCGCCGCCGGGCCATTGATCGCATTCGCCGGTCTGTCACCGCCCGGGACGACGCCAACCAACGAGAGGTCCTTAGCCGGCTCGAGGACAACGATGACGAAGCTGAGGCAGATCAGCCCATTCCTGACGAACGACTGCGGTTGATCTTCACCTGCTGTCATCCGGCTCTGGCCCCTGAAGCTCAGGTGGCTCTGACCCTGCGAACATTGTGCGGGCTCTCCACGAATGAGATCGCACGCGCCTATCTTGTTGCCGAAGCAACCATGGGTCAGCGCATATCGCGCGCAAAGAAGAAAATCAGCGCCACAGCCATTCCCTATGAAGTGCCTGCGGGCAACGAACTGGAAGTCCGGCTGGTATCGGTACTCGACTGCATCTACTTGATTTTCAATGAAGGGTTTTCCGCGACCGCGGGGGATCGTCCGGTGCGCGCCGATCTATGCCTGGAAGGCATTCGACTGGGCCGCATCCTCTATAAACTGATGCCCCATCCGGAGGTGGGCGGACTGCTCTCTCTGATGATCCTGCACGATTCCAGGCGCGACGCCCGCACCGACGAGGACGGCACCTATATTCCCATCGCCGATCACAATCGAAATCTTTGGGATCAAAACAAGATCGACGAAGGCACCAATCTCCTCCTCACCTGTCTTGGCCAGAGCCGACCGGGACCGTTTCAAATCCAGGCCGCGATCAGTGCTGTCCATGCCGAAGCAAAGGATGCGGTCGAAACCGACTGGGCGCAGATTGCAGGTCTCTATGGTGCGCTTGCCCAAATGACACCATCGCCGGTGGTGACCCTCAATCGTGCCGTTGCCATATCCCACGCAGAGACCCCTGAGGCGGGACTCGCACTTGCGGACACGGTTGCCGATGAATTGCAGGCCTATCAGCCATTTCACGCCGCCCATGCCAATCTGCTCAAGCGATGCGGGCAATCGAACGCAGCCGCCAATGCCTATCGGAGGGCAATCGCGCTATCGACAAATTCGTCAGAGCAGGAATTTCTGGAACACCGACTGGCCGAACTCAGCACGCAGACGTGATCTGTTCGATCAACGCTGTCCGATCACCCAACACCCAGACCTTTGTGATCTTGCCCGCCGCCATGGTGAACATGGCAACCCCGGCATACTCGATACGCCGTCCGGTTGGGGCATGCTCGAACAGGACGCCCTCATGGGCGCCGAATAGGTCAGGCGCGCCATCGCCCGAACAGACTTGCGAGCAAGCCGGGGCGGCGCTGCCGCTCAACATACTTCTGGTGATAACCCTCCGCTTCCCAGAAAGTTGGAGCGGGCTCAACAGTTGTGGCAACTCTCCTTTGGTGACGCCCGGATTGGTCTTCCGCAGATTTCGCGGCACGCGCGAGAATCAGCTGATCATCATCATGGGTAAAAATCACGGATCTGAACTGAGTACCAATATCCGGTCCCTGCCGATTCAGTTGGGAGTCGAATTCGCGAGAATTGTTGTGCCGCTGGCGCTGAGCAGTTCAATGCCTGCCCCCTTCAACGCCTTGTGCGCCGTGCTGTTCACCTCATAGCGGGTCTTGTAATAGCGCGATGTTGGTACCCAGTAGCGCAGGCCCAAAATTATGCCGCCGAAACTGAAATCATGAATGCCAACCTGCGGTGCCTCGTCGCCCACCAACCCAGAAACACCAATCAATGCCGCTTCGATGGATGCAACCGCCAGCTCGGGATCACTGTCGCCGGCTATGACAATTTGAGATTCGACAATGCGATGCGCATCCGAATTCACCAGAATTTCACCCACAATCTTGCGGTTCGGGATGGTGATTTTTTCACTGTCCTCACCAAGCAATAGCGTATAGGCGAGTGTGACCTCTTCCACGAGGCCGGTCACACCCTGGACAAGGATGGTATCTCCAACGACGAACGGTCGGGTCAGAATGATGACAAGCCCGGCTCCATAATTCGCCAAGGGCCCCTGCACAGCGAACGAGATGCCGAACGCTGCGGCGCCGCCAAGCGCCACCAATGGCGCAATATCAATCCCGAAATTGCTCAGCGTGATGATCACAACGATCACCACAAGAACGATCTTTACGGCATTGCCAGCAAACCGCGACAGGGTGACATCCAGATTGCGCCGTTCACACAGCGCCGCAATCCGGCGACCGAAGAACCCGGCAACCCTCAGACCAATCAGCAGGATCACCAGCGCACCTATGAGCTGCAGCCCATAGGCAATCGCGAACTCCGATCCCGCATCAATAATACTGTTCACCATCTGTAGCTGCGGTTCCATGCAAACCTCTTCTCACCGATACGCCTCTGGAGATCCTAACTTATCCGCATTTCATATATGCGGCCATGCCGCATGACATCAGCACAACATGAAATTTCTGGTTCACAACAACCGGAATTCCAAGATTTTTCTTGAAAACACAGCGTTTCATCGCGATGTAGGTCGGACACTGCGTGCGGTCCCTCCAAGTGCCGCGTAACAGGGCACAAATTCCGGGAGAACCCAAATCAGTTACACCGGCTTTCTTATGGCAGCCATTGGACTGGCGCTGCTTTTGTTTTCCGCGGATTTCATGGTGCGCGGTGCCGTTGGCATTGCGCGCCGTTTGGGCCTATCACCCCTCATCATTGGTCTGACAGTCGTCGCGATTGGCACTTCTGCGCCTGAGCTTGTCACCACGATGACGGCTACGCTCGAAGGCTCGCCTGATCTCGCGCTCGGCAATGTGATCGGCAGCAATCTGGCAAACATGCTGCTTATTCTGGGAATTGCAGCGTTAATTCAGCCTGTGGCTTGTGCCCCGCGCGTAATCGCACGCGACGGCTCAATGGTACTCATCGCAACAATTTTGTTTGTCGCCATCGCCATGACCGGTGTCTTTGCATTCTGGCATGGCATCGCGCTGCTGGCTGCGTTGGCGCTGTATCTGATCATGACCTATCGCGCGGAACGCAAAACTGAAGCTGACAGCCTCCACGCCAAAGAGGTTGAGGAAGTTTCCGGTGTACCCGAGCGCACAATCGTTGCCGCACTTTTCCTGCTTGGGGGACTCATCGGCACGGTCATTGGCGCCAAACTTCTGGTTGATGGCGGCGTGACAGTCGCAGAATCTCTGGGTGTCTCAAAAACCGTGATCGGTCTCACTCTGGTTGCGATCGGCACCAGCCTGCCCGAACTGGCCATCGTCGTTGTCGCGAGCATGCGTGGCCACGGTGATGTGGCACTTGGCAATGTCCTGGGCAGCAACATCTTCAACCTACTCGGAATTACCGGCGCGGTCGCCGTGGTCTCACCGCTTGCGGTATCGCCGGCATTGCTCGAATTCGATATCTGGTTGCTACTCGGTGTAACCGTTCTGCTACTCCCCTTAATGCTGACCGGTGGACGGTTGTGCCGACGTGAAGGCACGCTTCTGGTCCTGCTCTATTCGGGCTTTCTGGCGTTCCAGGTGGAGAGCGTCCGCTCGCTCGTTCTTTGAGTCTTTTCGGGTACGCCCTATTGCCCCGTAAAGCATTGATTTAGAATATCTATTTCTTGTGATCCGGCAGGATTTTCCGGCACCTGCTCATATACTTTTCGCAGTCGTCAGGCACACAACTATAGCTGCCTACTTTTTTGGCAAAGAGATAAACTTGTAATGTTTTCCGTGCTGCGCGGCCTGTCATCGGCAACCCTTGCACAGACTTATCCACGCGAATGGTGGAAAATCAAAAACACACATTCGTTGGTTGTTATCGAACCCCGGGGACGGGTATTTAACAGATCTGATGACTGACGCCGTCGAACCCGAAACCGATACAAATCCTCCCACGCCTGCGCCGGGAAACGGTCTGGACGTTATCCGTGGTCGACTGCGAACCCTGCCCGAGGGCCCAGGAGTTTATCGGATGCTCAACGCGGCAGGAGATGCGCTTTATGTCGGCAAGGCGCGAAACTTGAAACGACGCGTCACCAATTACACGCAATTGACCCGCCTGCCCTACAGATTGCAGCGGATGGTCGCTGAAACGATTGAGTTGGAGATCATCACGACCCACACGGAAGCGGAAGCCCTTCTGCTCGAGTCCAATCTGATCAAGCGCCTGACACCGCGTTACAATGTGCTGCTGCGCGATGACAAGAGTTTTCCATACATCCTGCTGACCCGAAACCTGGACCGACAAACCGGAAAGACAGGCGCCGGGCCCGATGCCAGGCAAGTGCGTGAGGATATGAAAACAAGGCGCCAAAGCCGCAACGGGCCCGACCCGGCCAGTTGGCCCGGTGTCGTAAAATACCGCGGCGCGCGCACCCTGCCCGGCGAATACTTCGGTCCCTTCGCCTCGGCAGGGTCTGTCAATCGGACCCTCAACGCACTTGAGCGCGCGTTCCTTCTGCGCAGCTGTTCGGATGCGGTCTTCTCAGGCCGCTCTCGCCCGTGCCTGAAATTCCAACTGAAACGCTGCGCCGCACCGTGTGTTGGAAACATCTCCGAGGCCGATTACGGCATCCTGATCGATCAGGCGCGCGCTTTCCTGACTGGACGCTCCCGGGAAATTCAGGAAGAACTGGCGGGGGAGATGCAAGCAGCATCAGACCGAACCGAATTTGAGGCCGCTGCCCTTTATCGCGATCGTATTCGGGCCATGACTCAAATCCAGTCTCATCAAGACATCAACATTGAGAATCTCGACCTCCGCGACGCTGATATCGTCGCCGCGGAAGAAGATGGCGGGCGCATCTGCATTCAGGTTTTCTTCTTCCGGGCGGGACGCAACAATGGCAACCGTGCGTATTTCCCACGACACGACAAAACGGAAGATATCCCAGAGGTGCTCGCAGCTTTTCTCGGACAGTTCTACGAGAACAAACCGGCGCCGCATGATATTCTGCTTAGCCACAAACCAGTTGAGATCGACTTGATTGCCGAAGCACTCAGTGTGCGCACCGAACGCAAGGTTCAGATTTCGGTCCCCCAACGTGGGGCCAAGCGCAAGCTGGTCGA
>JABJAG010000140.1 GCA_018666195.1 Alphaproteobacteria bacterium | reverse complement strand
CGCTCACATCCAGCTTTGTGATGTCACCATGAGCCACTGCCGCGCGCAGAAAAGCGGTATAGGCTTGCCCTTCAAGGTTCTTGTCGTCCGTGTAAACGCCATTTCCCCGCAACAGACGAGGATCTTCCTTGCGGGTAACGGGCTGGCTCACGGCGTTGGGGCCGGTTCCGAAAATCATATCGTCCACGAACTCACTCCTCAAAAGGATACCGCTCTCAACACCTTGAAAGCGTGGCCAGACCACATCTGCGCACCAGAAGCGGCCGCACAATCAAACGAAGGAAACCCCGGCAAAACCGGGGTTTCGTGCACACTTCCAGATCTTCTATTCCGCAGCTTGTACGGCGTCACCCTCACGACCTTCGAAATGCGGCATCACCTCTTCGGCGAATTGCTGCAAGGCATCAAAGGAGCCCGAGAGATCGTGGAGAAGAATATTGCGAACACCAAGCTCGTAAAGCTTTTCAACCCGTTCGATCATTTCTTCCGATGACCCGAGAATGGCCCCGGCTTCAGAGACATCCGTCGGATTTCCGCGATTCTTGTGACGCTCGGCCGGCACGAAGGTCTTCGACTGGAATTTGGGGTCCGTCGCCAGCGACTGAACTTCGGTTAGAAACTTGCCACGCAGCACATGGGCTTCCGCGCGCTCATTGTCATTGTTGGCAACCATCAGTCCGCGGGTGACCGCGACACGGGTCGCATCGAACTCGACGCCCATCTTGTCGAGTTCATCACGATAGATCGCCACGGTTTCACCAATCGTCTCGAAGGTCGGCACCTGCGCAAGCAACAGATTGTTACCGTTCCGCGCGGCTCCGCGCACCGAGTTCTCGCTCGCGGCACCGATCCACATGGGCGGATGGGGCTGCTGAACGACCGGGGGCTCCACGATGATGTCATTGAACTGATAGCGGTCGGATTTGTACGACCAGCGCTCTGTTTCCGTGAAGGAACGTTTCAGCAGCGCAATCGATTCCTCGAAGATTTCCTGCGCGTCGGCCATTTCCAGACCAAAACCATGGAATTCATTGGCTCGATACCCTCGCCCGATCCCGAAATCATACCGCCCCCTGGACAACTGATCGATCGTCGCGACCTGTTCGGCGAGTAGAATGGGATTGTGCCAGGGAACCACAACCACAGCACTGCCGAGACGAATTTTTGAAGTTAAACCAGATAGATACGAGATATAGTTGAGTGTCGCCGACAGCTGCGAAAATCCAGTGAAGTGATGCTCCACCAACCAGGCGCTGGAATAACCATGCTTTTCCGCCGCCTGAATATATTCACCATATTCATGGTAGCCAAGCGCGGCCTCCGTCACGACTTCACCTGGCACAGCTTGCGCGCCACCAAACAATCCAAACTTCATCGTCATCGTTATCTCTCCAGTATTACGCTATTCAGCTGCGCGAACAGCGTCATCATCTGCAAATTTTGGCATCACGTCTTCTGAAAACTGCTGCAATCCGTCGAATGAACCGCTGAGATCGTGCAACAGGATGGTGTGCACGCCTTGCTCACGCAGACGTTCGACGCGTTCGCCCATCTCGTCGCTGTCGCCCAATACGGCGCCATTGTCGGAGATCGCATCCGTATCATCGGACACGGATACAGGACTGAAGGCGCGCGGGCCTTCTTTTTTGTCCTTGGTCAGGACCTGAACCTCGGAAATGAACTTACCGCGCAGGATATGCGCTTCCGCGCGCTGATTGTCATTGTTCGCCACCATCATGCCACGGGTCACCGCAACACGCTCACGATCGTAGGGTTTGCCCAGCTTGTCGAGTTCGTCCTGATAAATATCGATTTTCTCGCCAATGGCCTCAAACGGCGACATCTGGTCGAGCAGGAGGTTGAAATCGTTGCGCGCCACACCCCGAATGGAGGCTTCGCTGCCGGCCCCAACCCACATCGGCGGATGAGGTGTCTGAACCACAGGCGGCTCAACGATAATGTCGTTGAACGTCCAGCGATCGGATTTGTAGGACCAGCGCTCGGTTTCCGTGAAGGAACGCTTCAGCAGGGCGATCGATTCCTCGAAGATGTCCTGGGCATCGCCCATATCCAGCCCGAAGCCTTGAAACTCGTTTGCGCGATAGCCGCGGCCAACGCCAAAATCGTAGCGCCCCTTGGACAACTGATCGATGGTTGCGACCTGTTCTGCGAGCAAAATGGGATTGTGCCACGGCACCACCACAACAGCACTTCCAAGTCTAATTTTAGAAGTTATTCCAGATAGATATGATATATAGTTAAGAGTTGCTGACAACTGCGAAAAGCCCGTAAAATGGTGTTCCACCAACCACGCGCTGGAATACCCAAACTTCTCGGCAGCCTGAATGTACTCACCATATTCGTGATAGCCGAGCGCGGCTTCCGTTACCACCTCACCCGGCACCGCCTGAGCTCCACCAAACAGTCCAAATTTCATTGCTTTCCTGCCCTGCCGGTCAATTCAATCATGCAATCCGGATATCGGCTCCGCATCAGACCAGAAAACTATCAACTCACGCCCGCAATGTCCCGGACCACAGCATAAAACGTTCGAATATTGAGACTGGATTCTAGCGCCCGACAAAGCCGAAAGTCAGCCCACGCACCAGATGCTTGCGGATTAGCAGACCAATGACGATCAATGGCAGTGTCGAACCCACTGATAGTGCGGCCTGAAACCCGTTTGCGCCCGAATTTCCGGCCCATCGGTTGAGATGTACGGGCAATGTCGACACATCCGTCTTTGAAAGGATCAGGGCCAGAAAGTATTCACTCCAGTTCAGAATGAACAGAAACATGAAAGTTGCTGCCAGACCGGAGCGCAGCAACGGAAATACGATCTCCCAAAGCACCTGCCAGCGCGCGGCGCCAAGCATTTCAGCGGCATATTCGATATCCCGGGGAATTTCGTCGATGAAACTTTTCATCACCAGCATAGCGTAAGGCAGTGTGGTCACCGTGTAGAGCATGATCAGCCCCAGCAATGTATCGACCAGCCCGATCGCCGAAAACCACAGGAATATCGGTGCCGCGACCACAAACGGAGGCACCATGCGCAGCAGCAGAAAGTAGAGCAGTTGCGAATCCGTCAGGATCCGATAGCGGGACGCACCATAAGCGATGATCGTGCCAATGACCGTGGCCAGCGTGGAAGCCACCAAAGCGATCGTGAAGGTGTTGATCAGGGATTCCCACGGGCCAATAACATCGGCCAATCCCCCATTACTGCTCCCGGTCACGCGATCATTGACCCAGACCTGAACATAGTTGAACAGGGTTGGGCTGTCGGGCCAGTAGGTCGGCGGCCAGACATTCCACTCAGCCGGGCCTTTGAACGAGATCAGCACGATCCAGTAGATCGGAAACGCGACAATCAACAGCCAGATGCAAAGCACTGAATGCCGGAAGACGTTGAACGCCCGTCGTTTAGAAGCCCGAGTCACCGGCACTCAGGGGCGGATCAGGGGTTCAGGCCGTCATAGCGCAGGGCATAAACTCCCAAATTCTTGTCTGAAACGAAGATATTGCCTCTCGCATCGACAATGACATCTTCGGTTTGGGCAACGAGCTTTGATGCTGGCAGTAATCCCAGCCGTTCTGTCGGGTCCGGTGGCAGGAAATAGCCGACTTCCTGCGGCTGGGTAGCTTCCGAAACGTCATAGACACGCAAACCGGCGTTGAAATATGTCAGAAAGCACAAATCCTCACCCTGATAGAGGATGTCCTGATATTGGGGCTGATGCTGGTTGTGAGGCCCAAACCGGCCACCACGCTCACAGAATGTCCGATACGGTGCATCTTCGGGCGGCACCGGCAGCGGGAACAGCGATGCCAAACGTGGATTTTCCTCATCGGACACATCCACGATCCCGGCATAACCGAGCGGTTCTTCGCAGTTCTCCTTGATCGCCTCTGAATTGACGATCACCAGGTCGCGATCCTGCAACGGCACGGCGGTGTGCACCGCGATAAAGGTCTGGAACGGCGGACAGAACGGCAGGTCACTGATTTTTATGGGGTTCGTCTTGTCGGAAATGTCCAAAACGACAAAACCACCCGAACTGTAAGGCAGATAGGCGCGATCACCCTTCACGTAGGCTCCGCCATGCAGCATCACACCGCGAGGTGCCGGGTCTTCGCCGCCGGCAATGTGCTGGCCTTCCATCCACCAGCGCCCTACCTCGACCGGGTTACGCGGGTCATCGATGTCGATGATCTGCAAGATGTTGCCCTGATAGCCCTCAGGCAATCCTGTCGCGTAGATATAGCGCCCACCATCATAGTAATTGCGATGGGTACCATCTCCACCAGTTTTCCAGTGGCTCAGAAGTTCGGGGTTTTCGGGATCCTTGAGGTCCCAGATCAGAACTCCTTCGCCCCAGGGCTGTCCCTCAGTATGCCCCCAGCCCTCCATGATCTTTTCCTGCGACGTCACAAGCAGGCCGTCGGAGACCTGTACCTGCAAGGTCCAGGTATTCGCAGGCCCTTCAACGTAGCGCACGAAACGCGGGTTGGTCGGGTCGGTTACTTCGATGATCGAGAAACCCGAATGCCAGAACAATCCGCAGTAGAGGAACCAACGATCCCCATCGCGGTGTAGCGCCAATTTGAAGGCCGGTTTCTTGTCGCAATCAGTGTACCCAATCGCGGTCACGTTCTTTGAAAAGGACTGTCCCTGCGGAAACGCCATTACTTCCCCCGTTTCATTCTTGTTTGTTGTCTGAGATTAGGGGTGGATTGCGACGCCTGTAAAGCACACCAGCAAGATACTGTTTCTTCGTCCAGAGACGAGATTCGCTCTTTTCCGCGCACAGCCTATAATTCACGCAACGCAGACTCAGGTATCCGCCCAATCATGTCTCTTGCCCAGAATGAAGGCCTTCCGCGCTATCAAGCCATTGCGGCTGAGTTGCGAACGGAAATCGTATCTGGAGCGCTGGATATTGGCGCTATGTTGCCGACAGAGATGGAACTCTGTGGCCTTTACGATGTCAGCCGTTACACGGTTCGCGCTGCCCTGCGCCAGTTGCGCGAAGAGGGTTTGGTCTCGATGCGCCGGGGTTCGGGCACCCGCGTGGTGGCAAAAGCCCCCAAGGACACCTATGTGCAATCAGTCAATTCACTATCGGAATTGCTGCGCTACCCTGATACGACCTTCGAGCTAAGCGATTCCGGGACGGTCACGCTGGCCCCGGCCAACGCCGAACGGCTGTCTTTGCCGCCGGGCTCAAGCTGGTTTCGCATCTCGGGTATTCGACGTTCAAACGAGAGCGGATTGCCGATTTGCTGGCAGGAAATCTTTGTCATTCCCGAATATGAAGCGACCGCACGACGTTTGTTGACGGAACACGGCCCCGTACATCGCATCATCGAAAGCGCGCATCAGGAGGTCATCGCCCAGGCGCAGCTGGAAATGAGCGCCAGTCAGGTCTCTGCCGATCTGGCTGACCGTCTGGATGTGGAGCCGGGAAGCGCCGCCATGACGATCACACGACGCTATACAGCGCAGGATGAACGTGTGTTCGAAACAACGGTCAGCGTCCATCCCGAAGGCCGGTTTGTGTATTCCCTGGAAATGACCCGCGAGTGGACCGCGACGTAATCGCTATCTGCGTCGAGATTGAAGCCTAGGACCGGATGAACCGTGCCAGCGCATCCTCGTCGACTTCGACGCCAAGGCCCGCTCCGGTGGGAACATTGACCCGACCATTCACAACATCCAGCGAGTCCTTGCACACATCTTCCTTGAGATATTGGCAGGTCACACTGACACCCCACTCAATCGAGGGCGCCGCAGCGGCCAACTGAAGAACAGCCGCGCTCGAAACACTGGATTCTGCGACCTTGCCGGCCATGTTCACATGCATACCCAATTCGTCGAACAGTTCAGCTGCCTGATAGGCCCGAGTGACACCACCCAGCTTAATCATTTTCAGACTGCCGCCCTTGGCCGCCCCCATATCGTTGTGCTTATGAACGTCACTCACACTGTGGAGGCCCTCATCTGCGCCTATGGGACACGCCGACGCTGCGGCAATCATGGCCATACCTTCAACGTCATGCCCCATGATCGGCTGCTCCAGAAAATCGAGAGATTCACTGGCCGCGCCGACATAAGCCAGCGCCTCTTCATGGGTCCAGCCCTGGTTGCAGTCGGCTGACAACTGAACGCCGCCATTAACGGCTTTGCGAATGGCAATGGTGCGTTCGATATCCTGCTCGACCGGCTTGCCACCCACCTTGATTTTCATATGGGTGACACCAGCCTGCGCACGCTCAGTTGCCTCTGCAACATCAACTTCGATATTGCCCGTGGCCAGCATGTAAAGAACCGGGATTTCCGTCCGACGCACGGTGCCCAGCAATTCTGCGACCGACTTCTGCTGTGCTTTGCCGGCAATGTCATACAGCGCCATCTCCATGATGGTCTTGGCGCTGGCATTGCCATACATGCGCCAGTTCATTTCCTCGAGGTTTTCCTCGAACGCCGCCGGATCGCGACCATCCATGAAAGGAGCAAGATACTCGACAGCAGCGACCATGCTCTCGACTGTCTCACCGGTCATCGTCGGCGCTGCCGAAGCTTCGCCCCAGCCGACATGTCCATCATCTGTCTCGATACGGGCGAACACGTTCTCGGATGTTGCAATCTCGACACCGGACATCTTGATCGGGCGTGCCAGCGGCAGATCGGCTGCCATGACGTCAATTTTCTTGATCTTCATCGGTCGTCTCCGTTTCTCGCTGTGCGAGCTTAGCGGCCTCGCTTCAACTCACGTGATTTGGGCTTGGTCCCAGGCGCGTAGTCCGAAACCTCTTCATCAAGGAACTTGCTTAGTTTACGCAATCTGTCGGAGGACTGCTTGCGGACCATATCCACATCGCATCCGTCCCAATCGTAAAATCCTTTACCCGCCGACAGGCCAACTTCACCGCGCGCCACCATATCCTGGATCAGCGGATTGGGCGTATCGACCGAATGCAACTCCGGCACGATCGACGACTGGGCCAGAGCGTGAATTTCCAGACCCGAGGTGTCCTTCTGCTCGATCAGGCCATTGAGACACATCCGTGGGGCCAGCATTTTGCGCGCTGCCATATCAATATCAGCGGGCGTCGCAACGCCTTCTTCCACCAGGTAATAGGCCTCGTGCAGGATAATGTGCTGCAGCCGGTTGATCAGGAAGCCAACGATCGGCTTGTAAAGCGTGACGATTTCCTTGCCGGTGCGCTTGACCGCATCCGCGACAGCATCGACCACTTCTGCGGGCGCGCCCGGGCCCGCCATGACTTCGGCCACGGCTGTGGTGTCAGCGGGCATGAAATAATGAATTCCGGTGAACAAATGCGGGCGCTTCAGCTTTGCGCCCAGGTCATCCAGTGAGGCTCCCGAAGTGCCGGTGGCGATAATCACTTCGTCATCGGGGTAGGCGTCTTCAATTTCGGCAAAAACTCGCTGTTTGATGTCCGCGTCCTCGGGCACAAATTCGATCACCAGATCCGGTGCGTTCGCAGGCAGATCAGACACGGCTGTGACGCCATTGGGCAGATCGCTCAACTCACTGGCGCGACTGCTCTTCACAATGGTCTCGAATCCCGCATCCGCAAATGTTGCGGAAACGCCTTTTCCCATCACGCCATAACCGTAAATAAGAACGGTCTGGATCGGTTTTCTGCCTGTCATGAAACTCCCCTAACTCGCGGTATCTACCGTACCTTGAAAATGCGTTGGCGCGTAGTGATTGTCGCGCCCGCGCGGACTGTATATATGTCCGGACAAAATCAACAGTCCCGCCGGGATTCGACCAACAGATTTCTTGATCGGTTGCGCGAAAACCTGACGGAAACGGACAATTCCAACGAAGGGAACCCTGAACTATGGCCCGTATGAACACCGCAATGCCCACTTCCGACGATTTCGAAGACATCCTGTTCGAAGTCAAAGACAATGTCGCGTGGATCACCATCAACCGCCCGGACACACGCAATGCGTTTCGCGAGCACACCCTCGACGAACTGATCCATGCCTTCAAATCCACCCGCAACGATGCCTCGATCGCCTGCGCGGTTGTCACCGGTGCCGGTGACCAGTCTTTCTCGGCCGGCGGCGACTTCGGCGCGATGATGAAGCTGAACTGGACCAATGCCTATCACTGGAACGACCGGATGCTCGGCACGGCCATGACCATTCGTGGTCTGCCGATCCCCGTCATCGCGATGGTCAATGGCTGGTGCATGGGCGGCGGACACGAACTCGCGCTCTGGTGTGACATGGTGATTGCGTCCGACAAGGCCCATTTCGGGCAGTCCGGAGCCAAGGTTGGCGCCTGCCCGACCGTGGGTGCCACCCAGTACATTCCCCGCATCATCGGCGAGCGTCTGGCCCGCGAGATGATCTTCCTAGCCCGCACATTCAATGCGCAGGAAGCCGTCGACATTGGCCTGATCAACAAGGTCGTGCCGCATGCCGATTTGCTCGAGGAAACCAAGAAGTGGTGTGAGACAATCAAAGGTCACAGCGGTCAGACACTCCGCATGACCAAGAAGTCCCTCAATCACGAATCCGACGAACTCTATGCATCCTGGCAGCACGGTATGGAACTTCTCGCCCATGTCTGGGGCAGCGAAGAATCCATAGAGGGCATGCAGGCCTTCCTCGACAAGCGCAAGCCGGACTTCATGAAGTTCCGTATGAAGAACAAGGAAGTGGTCGACCAGTATCTCGACGATCTGGCCAATGACCGCAACCAGCTCAAATAGAGCTGGGTAGTCAACGATGAGCGGCAACCAGGCCCACGGCGCACTCGACGGCATCCGCGTGATTGACCTCACGCGGGTGCTCGCAGGGCCCTTCTGCGCCATGATGCTCGGCGACATGGGCGCCGATGTGATCAAAGTTGAGCAGCCCGGACGTGGTGATGACACCCGTGCCTGGGGGCCGCCATTCGTTGGAGAAGAATCCGCATATTATCTGGGGGCCAACCGCAACAAACGCGGGATGACCCTCAATCTCAAGGACGCGGGTGCCCGGGAGGTGCTCAAGGAATTGCTCCGCGACGCCGATGTGGTG
>JABJAG010000139.1 GCA_018666195.1 Alphaproteobacteria bacterium | reverse complement strand
CAATTATAGCGCCACCGAATCAAAAAAGCGCGCTGGAGCCAAGATGACACCAACGCGCAGAACGTTTGGAGGTTTTAAAACTGCGAAAGAACTAGATGACGTCGAGAGAGTCAGTGCCGTCATTGTCTGGCACGAAGAACAGTGTTGTTACATGCGAGGTGCGGGATACCGCGGATTTAAGCCGCGACAAGCATCAATGCGCAATCGGCTCAGTTGCCTTGAGAAAAGTTATTGTTGAGTTCCCCAAACAGGAAGTCATTACCGTCGCCGCCGTCGAGGGTGTCGTTCCCTTCTCCACCAAAAAGCTTAACGTCGACATGAAGCCGGCTCAGAATATCTTCACCGTCATTAACGTGAATTGTGTTGTCATCATTGATGGTCGTCATTGTTTTATCCCTCGCGTCTTTTCGACTGGATACGTCTGCAAAATGTGACTCAAAATCTGCGTTCGAATCTCAATTTGCGTATCTTGATACCGTGAGTCCGGTCGAAGTCCCGCTTTCCTCTAGATTTTGCACTCGCACAAGCATTTGATTTGATTAAACAAAAACAATTTTCGGAACCTAAATCTTAATACACGAGACCAAATTGGCCGCAAGACGTCAGCACCTTTACAGGTAATTAAAGCAATAGTTGTGCCGAACCGGGACATATCGGGGGTTTGACACCCCGACGCGAAGCGCAGCATCCTTCCGAACGTCCGAAAACAAGAAGAAAAACGAACTCATGTCGGCCCAAACCGAACACCAGACAGCGACGGAAATCCCGATCCTCGACATCGGGCCATATCTGGCCGGCGAGCCAGACGCGCTGGACGCGATCGCCGCGCAGCTGCGTCATGCACAAGAGAATGTCGGCTTCTATTTCATCATCAATCACGGCGTATCGAAGCCACTGATCACCAGTGCTTACGATGCCCTGCGGCACTTCTTTGCGTTGCCGGATGCGGAAAAACAGAAGGTCCGCCTCAATCCCCAGCGGACCGGATATGTCCCTTCAAAATCCTCGGTCTATGTCACGTCCAACGTCAACGAGAACACCAAGCCTGATCTGAACGAAGTCCTCGTCTATGTCCGTGACAGGCCTGACGATCATCCCGCACTCGTGGATCAACGCAGTTTCCACGGGCCCAATCAATGGCCCGATGTCAGCACGCTGCCGGGGTTTCGCGACAGCCTGAGCAACTACTACTCTGCCATTGAAGAACTCGGTTACAAGATGCTCGCGGTCTATGCCCGCGCTCTGGACCTGCCCGCCGCGTATTTCGACAAATTCTTCGAAGACCCCATGTGGACGACACGCAATGCCTTTTACCCGGGCTCGTCCGTCGCGGAGGACAACCAGTTCGGCATCTCTCCGCATCGCGACCATGGGTTCATCACCTTCCTTCCGCTTTCAGATGAACCGGGCCTGCAGATTCAGACCCCGGCTGGCGAATGGATCGCGGCTGAACAGGTTGAAGACGCCATTATCGTCAACACCGGTGAGTTCATGAACAGATGGACCAATGGGCGGTTCATCGCCACGCCCCATCGGGTGATCCCACCCCGAAATGACCGCTATTCAATCGCCCTGTTCTTCAACCCGACCTGGGACACCGAAGCCATTCCGCTGGAGACCTGCGTCAGCGAGAGCAATCCGGCCAAATTCGAACCAATCAACATCCATGATTATCTGGATTGGTACATCAATAAGAATTTCAACAAGGATGGCGGTGGCCAACAGGGCAGCAACGACGCATAAATGTATCGGACAAAGCCCGCACAGAAGAATCTGAACTTCTTGAGGGCTTGACCACCTATGCCGATGGGCACTACCTCCATCGGTCGAAGCCTGAACAACGACTAGCCGGAACCGGAGCAGAGCGCGTGACAGAACCGCATCCGTGGAATCTCAGCCTGGGGCGTCACCCCAACCCTGACGAAGTCACCTTCGATCTCGAGCAAGTCCTGTCATCCGTAGTCTCACTTCGCTCCAGCGTAGCGGACGATGCATTCACCGCCCCCATTCTGGGGACTGAGCGTGAGGGCCAGGGTGTCGTCATCAGTGAAGATGGACTGGTTCTGACAATTGGCTATCTGGTCACCGAAGCCGAAGATGTCTGGCTGATTGGCAACAACGGCGTCGCGCGTGCTGCACATGTCGTGGGCTATGATCAGGAAACTGGCTTCGGGCTGGTTCAATCGCTCGGCGCGCTCGACCTGCCGCATCTCGAATTGTCGGATTCCGACCCGATAACGGCCGGGGACTCCCTGATCGTTGCCGGACAGGGCGGCCGCGAAGCGGCCATCAACACCCAAGTCATCTCTGTGCGTGAATTTGCCGGTTCATGGGAATACGTCCTCGACAGTGCAATCTTTACTGTGCCGGCACATCCTCGCTGGAGCGGTGCTGCCGTGATCGACTGGTCAGGCCGCCTCGCCGGGATCGGATCGCTTTATATCCAGCAGGCCGCCGGCGATGACGACGAAATTGACGGCAACATGATCGTCCCGATCAACCTGATCAAACCGATCCTTTCCGATCTCGTCGAACGCGGCGCACGCAAACAGCCCCCCCGGCCCTGGTTGGGCATGACCACGGCAGAGGCCGAAGAACATCTTGTTGTGGCGGGTATCGCCGAAGGCGGTCCGGCCATGCGCGCTGGCGTTGAACCGGGCGACATGGTTCTGGGCATCGACGGCGAACGCATCTCCGGCCTGTCCAAGCTGTTCCGGACCATCTGGTCTTTGGGGGATGCCGGTGTTTCGGTGCCCCTGATGCTACATCGCGACAGTCAGGTGATATCCGTCACCGTTGAAAGCGCGGCGCGCGGGGACTTCCTGAAAAAGCCCCGGTTCAACTAGTCCCGCCTCAATTTGGCGCGATGAGTTCGAACGCAAACACGGTCCGTGCGGAAAGGTCGATCTTGACCCGGACCGCGAGAATATCCGCAGCACCCGGGACTTCCACACGAAACACATTTGCCAGCACGCCGCCATCCGGTCCCTGAAACGGCGTATCGACCGTATACTCGTGGCCGTCCCCATGGATCACAAGAACCGGCCCGCCAAATTCCAAAGCCCCCTGGGAAATAGCCGCCAACGTGTCTCGAAATCCGCCACCGACACCGTAGGTCAGGAATGGGTCACCATGGATTCCCAATACAACAACCGCCGCCCGCTCACGTTTCGCGCGTGCAAAGCCGTCCTCGATCCACGCGACGTTTGCTGCATTGCGCGCCTCATATTCGGCAACGGCAGAAGGATCTTTGGGGTTCAGCCCGTTGTTGGACCCGACGACATGGGCAGTGATGAACGCAACGCCGTTCTGATGCCAGCGCATGTTCTCGATCAATCCAGACTTTGTTTCACCGTGCGTCGACTGTTGCACCACCGCAAGCGGGTTCTGACCCAGGCTCATGCCTTCCACAAAAAACACCTCACGAAGCAACGCGAGGCGTTCAAGTGGGTCATAACCACCAGCCGATGTGCGGTGGCAGTCGGTCCATTCATTGTCGCCGGGAATATAGATCAACGGACCAGCAACACTGTCTAAATAGTCCCGCTGGCGATGGAACAGCGCATCAGTACATGGGGACCCACCGCCCTTGATGTCTCCCACATGGATCGTCACGTCATGTGGCGTGGCATTGATTGTGTCCAACAAGGCTTCAAACGCGGGAATATCCCCTGGCCGGTATGGCATATCCCCGAGCGCCACCAGCGTGACCGGCGCGAAAGTCGTCGCCTTGTCTCCGCTTTCGATCGACCCGCCCGCACACGCAGACAAAGCCAAAATTGATCCCAGCATTGGTAACTTCAGAAAACGGACAATCGGATGCAAGATACAGACCTCTGGCGAGTTTCAGGTTTCACAGGCAATTCTACCCGAGCCGGTGCATCAAGGTCTTGATGCAAAGATGAATTAATCTGATCCGTCGGCCCGGTTATGACCAACTATCGGACTATTCGAACTTATTAGTTTTTTTGATATGTCTGTTGTCTGCATCTGCCCGAACAGGGCAGTATCAATGCAATGAATAAGAAGATATCGCGAGAATCAGGGGAAATACCTCATGGACTCACTCAAGGGAGAATTTAAATGAAAATCAAAGCACTCTCGGGGATTGCGGCAGTCGCCAGTGTCCTCGCCATCAGCGGCGTTACCGCGCCCGCACATGCCGCCACGCTCGACGATGTTCGCGCGGCCGGTGAACTCAAATGCGGCATCAACACTGGCCTGCCCGGCTTCGCCTTCACCGATGACAAGGGCAACTGGACCGGCTTTGACGTCGCCTATTGCCGCGCACTCGCTGGTGCCGTCCTCGGCGATCCAAACAAGGTCAAATGGGTCAACCTGACCGGTAAGAACCGTTTCCCGGCGCTGACTTCGGGTGAGATCGATGTGCTGTCGCGCAACACGACCTGGACCCTGTCCCGCGACGTGGATTTGGGCTTCACCTTTGTGGGCGTCAACTACTATGACGGTCAGGGCTTCATTGGCCGCACCGCACTGGGTGCAAAGAGCCTCAAGGAGCTTGATGGTGCTTCGGTCTGCATCCAGACCGGCACGACCACCCAGCTGAACCTGGCAGATTTCTTCCGGGTCAACGGCATCTCCTACGAGCCGGTTCCGATCGAGACCAACGAAGAAGCCCGCAAGGCCTATGAAGCCGAGCGTTGCGATGCCTACACGACCGATGCGTCGGGCCTGGCCGCGACACGTTCGACCTTTCCGGACCCCAAGGCACACATGATCTTCCCGGAGATCATCTCGAAAGAGCCACTTGGACCGCTGGTCCGTCAGGGCGATGATGAGTGGGCGGATGTCGCGCGCTGGACCCTGAATGTACTGATCAATGCCGAAGAATTCGGCATCACATCGGCCAATGTTGATGAGCTTGCCAAAGGTACCGACAACCCGGAAATCAACCGGATGCTCGGCTCCGAGGGCTCGCTTGGTGAAATGCTCGGTCTGTCGAAAGACTGGGCCGTCAACGCCATCAAGGCCGAAGGCAACTACAGCGAAATTTTCGAGCGTTATCTCGGAAAGAACACGTCGCTCGCACTCGACCGGGGACTGAATGCTCTCTGGAAAGATGGCGGCATCCTCTACGCCGCACCGATGCGGTAGGCAGCGTTTGAAGGCCCGCGGGAAACCGCGGGCCTTCTTCTTTTTGCGCATCAGCATTCAGACCAAATTCCGTGACACATACAACACCGACTAATGACGAACGATTTCAATTCCGTCGCATCCTGACGGATGAGCGAAGCCGTGGAATCATCATTCAAGTCGTTGTTGTGCTGGCAATCCTCGCCTTCATCGCGTTCGTCACGCGCAACACACTGATAAATCTTGAGCGGTCGGGCCTCACAACCGGCTTCGGCTTCCTGGCCGACCCAGCCTTCTTCGACATCAATCAGCCGCTGATCGAATACAATTCGCAATCATCCTTTGCACGCGCGCTGCTGGTCGGACTGCTCAACACGCTTCTCGTTTCAATTCTCGGCATCATTGGCGCCACGCTGCTGGGTTTCTCGGCTGGCGTTCTGCGTCTGTCCAAGAACTGGCTGATCAGCCGCCTCGTGACATCCTATGTCGAATTCACACGCAACGTTCCCGTTCTGCTGCAGATCCTGTTCTGGTGGGCCTTGCTCACCGGACTGCCCAAGGTTCGTGACAGCATTTCCATCGCCGACACCGCGTTTCTGAACAATCGCGGGCTGCGCGTACCCGGTCCGATCACCGAACCCGGGTTCATGTGGGTGCTGATCGCGTTTGCGCTGGCCATTGTTGTCTCGATCGCGATCTCCAAATGGGCGCGCAAACGCCAGGATCTGACCGGTCAGACATTTCCATCCGGTCTGACGGGACTGGCTCTTATCATCGGTCTGCCCGTACTCGTTTATCTGGCGCTGGGTCAGCCGCTCGACTGGGATATCCCCGAACGCACCCGTTTCAATTTCCGTGGTGGCATCAACGTCACACCTGAGCTGATCGCCCTGTGGCTCGCCCTCACGACGTACACAGGCGCCTTCATTTCCGAGATTGTGCGCGCCGGTATTCTATCTGTCAGTCGCGGACAATCCGAAGCCGCCTTTGCCCTCGGCCTGCGGCCCAACCTGACCATGCGCAAGATCATCCTGCCCCAGGCACTTCGGGTGATTATTCCGCCATTGACCAGCCAGTACCTCAACCTGACGAAAAACTCCTCACTGGCGATTGTGATCGGGTTTCAGGATCTGGTGTCGATTGGCGGCTCCATTCTCAACCAGTCCGGTCACTCGCTGGAAATCGTGGCGATCTGGATGGCGATCTACCTGTCCCTCAGCCTTGCAACCTCGGCCTACATGAACTGGTACAACAAGCGCATCGCGCTCGTGGAGCGCTAGAGCATGACCCACGAACCATTCCACCGCACACATGAAGACATGCTTGGAGAGCGCCCTGCGCCACTGGCAACGGTCGGCATTCTGGGCTGGATGCGGGCCAATCTGTTCTCGTCACTGGCCAACACCGTCCTGACGATCGTCGCGATCTATCTCCTGTGGATATCGATCCCACCATTTCTGCAATGGGCCATTTTCGGCGGACAGCTGGACGGCGAAAACCGCTTCGCATGTGTGGGGGACGGCGCGTGCTGGGCCTGGCTCGATCAGCGGATCGGACAGTTCCTGTACGGTTTCTATCCATCAGAAGAAACCTGGCGCATCGACCTGGCCCTCGTGTTGCTGTTTCCCGCACTCGCGCCATGGCTGATGGAGACTGTCCCCGGCAAGCGCTATCTGCGCTGGTTCTCCGTGGTCTACCCGTTCCTTGCAACCTTCCTGCTGGTTGGCGGTTTTGGTCTCACCGAAGTGTCCACGGACGATTTGGGTGGCTTCAGCCTCAACCTCGTGGTTGGCCTTTCCGGAATTGTGCTTTCCCTGCCGGTTGGCATCCTGCTGGCTCTGGGGCGGCAATCGCGCCTGCCGCTCATCCGATGGTTCTCGGTTATCTTCATCGAAGTGGTGCGCGGCGTGCCGCTGATCACCCTGCTCTTCGTGTCGAACATCATTCTGCCGATCTTCCTGCCCGCCGATGTTGCGCTGAATTCCGTGGTCCGCGTGATCGTGATGATCACGGCCTTTGCCTCGGCCTATATGGCCGAAGTAATCCGCGGCGGCCTGCAGGCGATCCCCAAAGGGCAATACGAAGCCGCGCAGGCGATGGGGCTGGGTTACTGGCAGTCGATGCGCCTGATTATCCTGCCGCAGGCGCTGAAGATTTCGATCCCGGGTATCGTCAACACCTTCATTGGCCTGTTCAAGGACACCACGCTGGTGATCGTGATCGGCCTGTTCGACATCCTCGGCATTGCCCGCGCGATGGTCTCCAACCCGGATTGGCTGGGGCTTTCATCCGAGACCTATGTCTTTGTCTCCCTGTTCTTCTTCGTTGTCTGCTACGCCATGTCTCGCTATTCGATGAGCCTGGAACGCAAACTCGACACTGACCAACGCTGACCGGAGGACCTGATGTCCGCAACCGAACAAGCTGCCAACAACGCACCTGTCATCGAAATCGACGGGTTGAACAAATGGTACGGCGCGTTTCACGTGCTGCGCGATATCAATCTGTCGGTCGATCAAAGCGAACGGATCGTCATCTGTGGCCCTTCGGGCAGTGGTAAATCGACCCTGATCCGTTGCATCAACCGGCTCGAAGAGCATCAGGAAGGTCGGATCATTGTCGACGGCACGCGGCTGACCAATGATCTCAAGAACATCGACGCAGTGCGCCGCGAAGTCGGCATGGTGTTCCAGTCCTTCAACCTGTTCCCGCATCTCACTGTGCTCGAAAACTGCACCCTCGCGCCGGTCTGGGTGCGCAAGACTCCCAAAGCCGAGGCCGAAGCCATTGCCATGGAGTATCTGGAGCGGGTGAAAATTCCTGAACAGGCGGACAAGTTCCCCGGACAGCTATCGGGCGGCCAGCAGCAACGCGTGGCGATTGCCCGATCCCTCTGCATGCGCCCCAAGATCATGCTGTTCGACGAACCCACGTCTGCGCTTG
>JABJAG010000138.1 GCA_018666195.1 Alphaproteobacteria bacterium | reverse complement strand
GCTTTGGATCCGCACACACCGATCGCCCAGGGTTGGTTGCGTGCCTCCCATCGCAAGCTCGACACCAAGAAGAGCCTGCCTTACCGGCCGTACCATACTCATGATGAAGAGCAGCCACTCAAGCCGGGTAAGGCTTATGAGCTGGATGTCGAAGTCTGGCCGACCTGCATTACGGTTCCCAAAGGATACCGGGTGGCACTGTCGGTTCGCGGACGTGACTATGTGTATCCGGGAGATTCCAATGTTCAGCTTGGCGAATATGCCAACTGGACGGGTTGTGCGATCTTCCGCCATGACGATCCGCGGGATCGTCCGGCACACATCTTCGGCGGGGATGTCACCTTGCACAGTGGGCCCAGTCAACAGGCTCATGTGATGCTGCCGATCATTCCAGAGAAGAAGCCGGCGCGTAAGGCAGCCAAGAAAAGGTAGTCAAATATAACGGGCGGCTCGAAATACGAGCCGCCCGATTTGTTTCGAAGGGTGTAACGACAAAATCAAAAGCCTAGTCCCAGGGGAGGCAAACCATGGATGACGTCAAATATACCGGTGATCCGCTGTTCAAAACTGAAGTGCGTGAAGGTATGCGTGTAGATTGGGATGTGCCCATCGAGATGGATGACGGCATCGTGCTGCGCGCCAATGTCTATCGTCCCGATGATGACGGCCAGTATCCGGTCATCATGTCCCATGGCCCCTATGGCAAGGACCTCCACTTCGAGGAAATCTACAAGACCTGCTGGGATCTGATGTGTGAAAACCATCCCGATGTGCCGGCGGGGTCAACGAATATCCATCAGGCCTGGGAAGTGGCAGATCCGGAGAAATGGGTGCCCCATGGCTATGTTCTGGTGCGGGTGGATTCACGCGGCGCGGGCCGTTCCCCGGGGTATCTGGAGCATTTCAATTCTCGTGAGACCAAGGATTTCTATGACTGCATCGAGTGGGGCGGAGGGCAGCCCTGGTCGAACGGCAAGGTCGGCCTGAGCGGGATTTCCTATTACGCGATTAACCAGTGGCAAGTGGCCGCGCTGCAGCCACCGCATCTTGCGGCAATCTGCCCATGGGAAGGCTCGACCGACTACTATCGCGAAGGTAGCTATCACGGCGGAATCTATTCGTCCTTTGCGCGCCATTGGTACGACATGCAGATCAAGCAACTTCAGCATGGCTATGGCGACCGCGGCTATCGCTCACGCGCCAATGGTGAGTGGTCAGCTGGGCCGGAAACCCTGTCTGACAACGAACTGGGCGCCAGTCGGTTTGACCTGCATCAGTCGATGCGGGCACATCCGCTCGACGATGAATGGTTTGCGGATCGTGCAGTCGATTATTCGAAAATCGAAGTGCCAGTCCTGAGTTGTGGCAACTGGGGTGGGGCGCCATTGCATCCGCGCGGCAATTTTAATGGTTTCATGCATTCGGCCTCAAAAGAGAAATGGCTCGAGGTGCACGGGCTGGAGCATTGGTCACTTTACTATACCGATTACGGCAATGATTTGCAGATGCGGTTCTTTGACTGCTTCCTGAAGGGCGATGATGCGGGCTGGAAAGATCAGCCTCGGGTATATTTGAATGTGCGCTACCCGGGTGAGAAGTTTGTGCCCCGGGCCGAGGAAGACTGGCCACTGCCACGCACCCAGTGGACCAAGTTCCATTTTGAGCCTGTTGGGCAGGTTTTGTCTGACACCCCTGCCAGCGAAACTGCGGCTATCACTTATGAAGCCATGGGTGACGGGCTGACCTTTTTGTCGAACCCGGCCACGGAAGATACGGAAATCTGTGGCCCGATGGCCGTGAAACTCAATGTGTCGTCGGACACAAAGGATGCGGACATGTTCGTGGTCCTGCGGGTGTTTCAGTCGGACATGAAGGAAATCACCTTCCGCGGTGCCCTCGATCCACACACGCCGGTTGCTTCAGGCTGGTTGCGGGCGTCGCATCGCAAGCTCGACGAAGCGAAATCCGCGCCCTATGCACCGCAACACACCCATGACGAAGTTCAGCCGCTCACGCCTGGTGAAATCTATGAGCTTGATGTCGAGATTCATAGCTCGGGAATCGTGGTGCCGAAGGGCTATCGCTTTGGTTTGTCGATCCGCGGTTGCGACTATGTCTATCCCGGTGAGCCGAATGCTGGACTGTCGAACATGAAGAACACCTTCACGGGTGTTGGGCCATTCCTGCATGACGACGAGACAGATCGTCCGCCGGAGGTATTCGATAACAATGTAACGGTGCATCTGGGCGGCGATCACGCCGGCTATGTGCTGTTACCGATCATCCCATCGAAATAGACGGGACTGAACACATGGCGACCAAGCTTTACGCGGGTGATCCGCAGTTTCGTACCGAAGTTCGCGACGGGATGCGGATTGACTGGGATGTGCCGATCGAAATGGATGATGGCAATGTTCTGCGGGCGGATGTTTTTCTCCCGAGAGGAAAGGGACAATACCCCGTCATCATGAGCCATGGCCCCTATGCCAAGGGGCTGTCATTTCAGGAAGGTTACGAGACCGCCTGGAACATCATGATCGAGAACTTCCCTGAAGTGGCGCAGGGCACAACCAACAAATACGCCAACTGGGAGGTTGTTGATCCGGAGAAATGGGTGCCCGATGGTTATGTTGTGATCCGCGTGGATTCACGTGGTTCCGGACGCTCACCGGGCGTCGTGGACGTGCGCTCACCGCGTGAAACTCAGGATTTCTACAACTGTATCGAGTGGGCGGGGGTGCAACCGTGGTCGAGCGGCAGGGTGGGACTGAACGGGATTTCCTACTACGCCATCAATCAGTGGCATGTGGCGCGCCTGAAACCGCCTCATCTTTCAGCCATGTGCGTCTGGGAAGGGGCCGGGGATTACTACCGGGATTCCAATTACCACGGTGGCATCCTGTCGACCTTCGTAACCAACTGGTACGACAAGCAGGTAGAATCCGTGCAGCACGGGTTGGGTAAGAACGGCCCACGCTCTGTCGTCCATGGTGATCTGGTTTGTGGTCCGCCGACCTATACGCGCGCGCAGCTCAAAAAGAACCGTGAAGACCTACCTAAGGAATTGCGCACCCGCACGCTGGATGACGATTGGTATCGCGGCCGCTCGGCTGACTGGTCAAAAGTAGATGTACCTTTTCTGTCAGCCGGTAACTGGGGCGGGCAGGGACTGCATCCCCGTGGCAATATCGATGGGTTCGTGAATGCCGCATCGCAGGAAAAATGGCTTGAGATGCACGGTCGCGAACACTGGACCGAATTCTATACCGACTATGGCCTCGATCTTCAGAAGCGGTTCTTCGGGCACTTCCTCAAAGGTGAAGACACCGGCTGGAAAAAACAGCCCAGGGTGCAACTCAATATCCGTCATCCGGGCGAACAGTTTGTCTCCCGTTTCGAAAAGGAATGGCCGATCAAGCGCACCAGGTGGACGAAGGCCTATCTGGACCCCGGGACGGGTGCTTTGGCGACGAAAGCACCGGCGAGGAAGTATAAAAGCACCTATGCCGGTCTTGGCGATGGGGTCACATTCCTGACGCCCACGTCCGATACGGCAATGGAAGTG
>JABJAG010000137.1 GCA_018666195.1 Alphaproteobacteria bacterium | reverse complement strand
TCTCCTGATATGGCAGGGAGCGTCCTTCCCCGTTCAAGGCGCGCGTCACGCGATCCGCGGCCAGATCGGCCTGAAAGGCATTCCATTCTTCGGGCGTTCGCTTGGAACGATGCCAGCGCTCTCCATTTCCCGGCGCGCCCACCGTGGCCAGTGCCACAATTTCGGGATCGACCGCCGTCGCCTTGATCGAGGCACCACCGCCATGACTCAGACCCATCACGGCCACCTTCTCCACATTTTCGCGGGCAGACAGCCAGATGCGCGCGGCCAGAATATCCCGGACCTGTTCTTCCGGGTCCACCCGGCGCGGCGTGCCGTCGCTGTCACCAAAGCCCCGGTGATAGAAATCCAGCGTGTGATATCCCGCGGTCGTCAGATCGCGTACGAAAGACGGCATGTAGGTTTCCTTGCGGCCGGTATAGCCGTGCACACAAATAATCGCGGGACGCACCCCACCGCTGACGGCCGGAGTGAAGGTCCCCGCCAGACGGATACCATTGGCGTAGAACGTGGCGGCTTGGCTTGTCATTCCGGATTGCTTTCCTGTCGGTTGAATAACAGACGCGAGCGTGGCTCAATCAGGACAAGACATACAACATTGCGATCCATTTGGAACGCGACAGGAGCAAAAGCCATGCGCACGACGACCCCGACCCCCGAAGAGATGGAACGCTATATCGCACGCTTCGAAGACCTGCCCGCCAACAAGGACCGCACGGCGGGAAAAATCCCGCCCGAAGCCCGCGAAATGATGACGGCGCGCGCGACCCGCACGGTCATCGCAACAGCCAGCGAAGACACCCCCTGGGGCAATGGCGTGATTGCCGGCCCAGAAAATTTCACCGTCGTGATCGCCGAATGCGATGCCGGCAACGGCCCCGGGCTACACTCCCATGCCCACGCCACCGAGACCTTCACCTGCCTGCAGGGCCAGTTCCGCATCGAATGGGGTGACAAGGGCGAGCACTCGATCGAACTGAACAAGTTCGACACCATCGCCGTACCGCCAAAAATCATGCGCCGGTTCGAGAACACCAGCGACGAGACGGGCCTCCTGCATGTCACCCTGCAAGGGCCCCCGCGCGACGTCGAATTCGCACCGAGCGTCGGCGAAGACCTGCGCGAACGCTTCGGCGAAGAGGTGGTCAACGAGTTGCTCGGCCTCGGCTACACCTTCAACGCCGGAATTGAGGACTAGCGCGCCAGCGATACCGTTGCTTCGTCGTAGCTTGTCCCGCCAATACCATCACCCTCAAAGATGTCCCGCTCAGCGATCCATTCCTGGGATTGCTGGAACACATCGGCCGTGTAGGGCTCGAACACAATTCGCTCACCCGGCCCCATACGACGCGCGTCAATCATGTCGTGGAACCGCTCGGGAAGTTCGTTCAGATAATAATGGGTATAGAGTTCTGAACGTAGGTCGATATCCTGCTGAGCGCGACGCAGGGCGGCATAGAATTTCTGCACGTCGCCCAGATCCGGCTCTCCGGTGACCATCCCGGAAATCATGAAACTCGAATCACAGATTTTCCGGAAACTCAGCAATTCGCACACATAATACGGCGCGCTGAACAGGGATGCGGCCGGAACCTTGCGATCGACCAGATTTTCGAGGCGCTTGAACAGAAGGCCGTCGCTGAATGAGAGGTTGATGTCGTCAGGTGCGAGCCATTGTTCGAGCGTCTGGATCGTCGAGTAGTGACTGCCCGACTGATAGCCGACCGAGATCGGTATACCAGCCAGGTCTTCCGGCGTCTGAATGTCTGATTCCGGGGGCACGAAAATGCCACTGGGTGCGACCGAATAGGCATCGCGATAAAGTTTGCCATGACCCGATGCGGCAGCAGCATTCACCGTCCAGTGGCATGCCGAGCTGACATCGCAGGATCGACCTTTTTCAAATGTCTGATAGGCACCGACCTTGTCGCCAAGATCGTGTCTCTTGCCATCCTCGGAGACCAACTCCTCGCCAAACACATAGTCGAGTCCCTCATCGGCGAAGTAACCCTTCTCTTCAGCAACCCATTCCTGCAACCGCATATGCGGCGCAATGACGAATTTTTCCTTGGCCATGGTTGCCTCCATTCGACGTGTTCGACCAGCTTTTGGTCCCTTATCAATACAGATTGTTCTCGTAGTCGTTGGCCAGCCGGGCATCGGTTTCGTCGGCATCCACGCCGTACCAGTCCTGATTGATTTTGCCCAAAGTCGGAAAATCGCCCTTCTGGACCTTGTTATCAGGGTTCCAGAGATCCG
>JABJAG010000136.1 GCA_018666195.1 Alphaproteobacteria bacterium | reverse complement strand
CCATTCGATGCCAATCAGGCCATTCCGACATTGATGATGCGACGACAGCGTGACCGGTTTGAGGCCCGCTTCCCCGGCCTGCATATCCACGAAAACCAACTGACCAGTCTGCTCGCATATCCGATGACTGGTGGCTTTCGTCCCTGGACCATGATTCCCGGCGTGATGGTGCCTCTGGTTCTCGGGCTGGAGAGGCTGCTCATTCCGATCCTGGGCCCGTTGATGGCATTTCGTATCCTCAGCGTCATCGAACGCAAGTCTTGAAGCACGCCCGGTAAAGCCCGCATTGCGGCCTGCGGCCAAAAAAAACGGTGACAGGCCGCATAGCTTTGCGTATTCGGGGGCGAGTCACGCGGCACAAAAGGCTAAGCCTTGCCGGTTTGCCAAATCCTGAGTCCGAAGGAAGTCATGTCCGATAACAACAGCACGATCGATCTCAACGGAAAAACCGTCCTCATAACAGGCGGGACCGGCTCGTTTGGCCGCCAGTTCTCCGAGACGCTGCTCAAACGTTACAAGTTGCGCAAACTGATCATTCTGTCGCGCGACGAACACAAGCAATACGACATGCAGCAATCGGCTGTTTTCGCGGATCGAGAAGAGCTGCGCTATTTCCTCGGCGATGTGCGCGATGTTGATCGACTCCGCATGGCCATGCGCGGCGTTGACTGTGTGGTTCATGCCGCCGCTCTCAAACATGTACCGGCCGCCGAATACAATCCGTTCGAATGCATCCGCACCAATGTTTATGGCGCAGAGAATGTCATCAGCGCTGCGATCGATGTTGGCGTCAAGAAAGTAATTGCCCTGTCGACGGACAAGGCGGTCAATCCAATCAATATTTACGGCGCCAGCAAACTGGCTTCGGACAAACTCTTCGTCGCAGCCAATACCCTTGCCGGTGATTCACCAACCCGGTTCAGCGTTGTGCGCTACGGAAATGTGCTCGGATCGCGCGGCAGCATCGTGCCCCTGATCCGACGTCTTGTCGAAGAAGGATGTGAGAACATCCCCCTGACGGACGACCGGATGACCCGCTTCTGGATCACCCTGGATCAGGGAATTGATTTCGTTCTTTCCAGCGCGGAGATCATGAAGGGCGGGGAAATCTTTGTCCCGAAGGTTCCCAGCATGACTGTCGTCGATATGATGGAAGCTCTCGCACCGGGCGTTCCGCGCCAGGTCGTCGGCATACGCCCCGGTGAGAAATTGCACGAGCTTTTGATTTCGGAAGACGACACAGCCGCCGTCGTGGAACGCGATGGTCGCTATGTCATCTGCCCGGCGCAGGATCCCGGCGTTCAGGCCTCGCACGAAGCCGAAGGCGCAATTGTCGCGCCGTCTGATTTTCACTATGCGAGTAACACGAACGAGGAATGGCTCGACGGGGACGGACTGGTCAAACTCCTCGCCCAGATCTGACCTGGTCGTTTACCGCGGTTCCAGCAAGCAGAGCCGGCGTGCGCCGTTATGTGTCTCAACGGTTTTTACAATGTTGAACCGACGCTCGAGTTCAGAGCGAAACACGTCCCAGGTATAGTCTTCAAAAACATCCGTACGATTGCGTAACATCCGCTGAACCATCGCATCCTGCTTGTCGACCCATTCGACAACGCCTGATGGCGCGATGCGATGCAATGTTTCGACCACCCGCGGCAAAGGCACATTCCCGCCAATCGCCAGATGATGCACCAGCGCCAGGGCGAAGAAACTCTCTGAGCGGATGCGGTCGAACAGATCCCTCCGTTCGGTCAGGTTCCAGCCAAGCGCCGGAGTGGGGTTCAACAGGTCGCCGACAATCGGAACCACATTGGTCGGCCCACCATCGCGAATACGACGATAGAGTGTGTTGATGCAGGCCGGATCGATATCCACGCACAAGACCCGGTCAACCTTCGGGGCCACCAGAAAACTGTAGTCACCAATATTGCCGCCCAGGTCGACAACCGTCGACGGGGACAGGTGATCCACTGCCTGATCCACGAACTGACGTTTGGTGGTCTCATCTTCGGCGCTGTAGGAGTGGTTGCTTGCGTAGTCACCCCAGACCGAGTCACCCGCTTCATAGCTGAGCTTGCGCAGGGTTTTCGCAAGACCTGCCACATTCCCAACGATCATGGGTTTCGAAAACTTCATCGTCTTGAAGGACGAACGCATCTCGGTGTCAGTATCAGCAAAGCTGCGATCGAGCTTAGCCTGCAGCACGACATGCTTCATGACCGGACCACGGAACTTCTCACGTAGACTGAGCAGACGTGCAAATGCCCGAACAGGGATGCCGGAGAGACTGCCTCGCAGCCAGGGCTGGAATTCGATTCCACGATAACTGGTCAGCATCAGTGGAAACAGGAACTCCCGACAGAATTGCGCGTAACCGTCCCAGGGCGCGCCTGCGGCGTAATCATCAATCGAAAGCGTATCAAAGAACTGCATCCGCCCGTCATGGAAGGCCACATTGAAGGCCGTCGCATCTTTCAACATCAGGTCGCGTTCGAGACCCTGCTGCAGTAAATCAAGGGTCACGAGCGCAGCATCGCGCAGCATGTCGAATGACCATTCTGACGGATATGTCAAAACCGGAATCCGCGCGTGCCGCATCACCGTATCTCCCACGCTGGCATCTGCCAAACCGACGCTGGAGGCGCTGACCAGTTCGCTGTCAATCAGAAGCCCCTGATCAATCAACGCGGCAAGCGTGCCATCAGCCTCACGCGCGCGCATGCGATCCGCCGCACTCGACGACAGTGTCCGATAGATATTCCCCTGATACTCGAAGATGCGTCCGTCGGGGTCCTTGAAGGATCCCGGATCAAATTTAACGTCCACCGTGCGCCCGTTCTGCTGTGAAGTCAGTTTCCGGTCTCGCCATCTTTGTCGCTCGATTCCTCGGAATCAGCGCCACCACCAAAAATATTCTGGAAGCCTTCCTTGATGCGTAGCCAGTAGAGCTTACCAATCACCAGTACACCCGCCACGCCACCCAGCAAGAGCTGGAGCAACATGCCACCAGTACCAGGGTCAATATAGGCATGCGCCGGACTGCTGAGAGTCACAAGCCCAAAGGCTGCGATCAATGCGCGCCACGGAAATCGGCCAACGGCAAATCGTAGGGATTTACCATGTCTGCTATTGAGGACGTGCGTCAGGTTCAAACGCATGAAGGGCACCATTTTCGTTTCTGAATTGCCGGCCCGGCAGTAAATCGCGCGGCTCACCATCAATACATGACAACACGATGCGGAACGTGTTGACGGGGCTAAAGTCTTCTCCGGTTCTCGTATCACACGATTCGGGGGCCCGCATAGCATGCAGATTGGCATAGGCCACAAGAGCAGGGGGCACACCTGGTGTCGCAGTCCTGGGTTCAAGCACAAGACCGCTTCGGAAACCGTGATCGGATTGCAGAATGATGAACGGATCACCGGGATCATCCGCGACGATCTGGTCGACCATGGCGGTGATTTCCGCGTTCAGGCATGTCAGATCGTTCAGATAGACATCCACCAACTCCGAATAGTCCTCTCCGGCAAGATCAAACTCGACATTCTTCAAATGCGCACAATTTCCATCGAACCTCTGAGGCGGGTGGGGCGAGAGAATATGTGCAAACAAAAAGGTCGGCTTCCCGGTTGTCGGCTGAATCCGTGCCATCACATCCGCGATATCAGTGAAATCGAAGCTCAGCAGGTCAGGCAACAGACGTCGAATAATCGGAAACAGAGGCGTCAACTGGAGGAGTGCTATTTCGGCCTCACTGACACCGAAAGTTCCCCCTGTCGGCGCGGTCACGCAAACATCCTCATTGCCGCCACACCGCGTCTTCAGGTTGTTCCCTCCGGGTTCGGCATGGATGTATCGATACCCCATGGCCTTGAAGGAATCGACAGCGCGGTTGAAACCCTGCAGTCGAGCTGTCCACATGGACGGATGCAAAGGTGCGGCTTCCGGCAGGAAATAGTTCAT
>JABJAG010000135.1 GCA_018666195.1 Alphaproteobacteria bacterium | reverse complement strand
GACATGGCCACCGAGTGTCAACTGGATCTTGGAGTTGTCGCCTTTGCTGGTCACGAACTTCGCCTTGAAGCCCGGAACGGCCTGCTGTGCAAACGCCACACCGATATGGTCATCGCTGCCGAAGCTGCCCGGGGCCACAATGATGGCTTGTTTCTGAGCATATTCGAGGACGTCATCCAGGTCCTTGAAACGTTCATCGTCGGCACGCACCAGCCACAGGCCGGGGTCATAGGAGTGCCATGCGAGGAAGTTGAAGGATTCCAGCTTCTCCGTGCGTTTCATCTGCGGGTTCAGGAAGGAGAAGATGTGGGGAATGTTGACGACGGCCAGTTTGTGGTCGTCGCGTTTGGCGTTCCAGTCGTTGACCACCTGGCCCCAGGACACCCAACCGCCACCGCCGGCGACGTTGGTGACTTTCACGGGAACACCAAGTTCCTCGGAAAGATAGGGAGCGAACAGCCGGAAGGTCCGGTCAGCACCGCCACCCGGCGCGAACGGCACCTGCAGCTGAACTGGTTTGCTGGGGAAATCAGCGGCCGAAACTGGCGCCGGTGTTGTCGCTGCCAAGCCGAGTGCGGCGATTGCTGCACCCGCGAGAAGCGGAAGTTTGGTGAGTTTGAACATGTGACGAACCATCCCTTTTAGAGTTTTCTGGTTTTTATGCTCAGAAACTCTATCGGCTTAAGGGCGGTACGAAAACAAAAATGAGAAAAATTTCTCGAATAGTGAAACAATCTGTCTTGATTGTCAGGCCTATTGAGCGGCGTCCGCAGCGGTACGAGCAGCAGAACGCCCGGCTTTCTGTGCTTCTTCGGCCGAGAAGTTCAATTCGACCTTGATGCCGTTGATCGGCTCCATGAAGAAGAGCTGATACAGCGACTGATCATGGGCCTGCCGCTCATTGTACTTGATGCCGTTGGAATCCAGCCGATTTGCGAATTCCTCGATCCCGGAACAGTTGAAGCAGACATGGTCAATTCGGCCTGAGCCGCCATTGGCCTCGGCTTCGGCCGCAGCATTATCGTCACCGGGACGAAGATACTCGTTCTGGTGATCCGAGTGGTTGGCCTTGCCGATATGCACCACGTCCTGGTCACCGATATAGAGCCAGTGAACAGGAAATCCGAATTCCGGGTGGTCGCCTGAACGGAAGCCGAGATTCTCGACCCACCAGTCACGGGTCCCATCGGGGTCGTGGGTGAGGATCAGAATGTGTTCCATGAAATTGAGGCCCATGGGTCGGCTCCGTCTGAGAGTGGTTGCAAGGATGTGGTCGGATGATTGTGGCGCAAGAGCCGGGCCGCCTCAACCGGCGATTGGGCACAAATTTTGTCCGGTTCGCGCGCTAATCAAGTGGTTCTGCGTCCACCAGAACAACAGCAATCAAACAGGGCTTGTTTGTCCTGTTGGACCAGGCGTGCAACGTGCCGCGCTGGACACAGACATCTCCGGCCTTCAGGCAGACCTCTTCTTCATCAAGGATGAGCCAGACCTCGCCGGACATCACAATCAGATTGTCGACCGACTTGGTCTTGTGCATGCCCGGATGCTTTTTTCCGTCGAGACGTTCCCCCGCGCCCATTTTCTCGAAATACTCTTTCATTTGGCCGAAGTTGCGTTCGGAATCTGGTGGCAGTTCCAGCACGCGGAAGACGGCCCCGCCGGCGGGCGGCTCCAATGTCACCTTGTCTTTCACGGTGTCGGCGTTGCCAGCATTACTGTCGGGAACCGATCCTGACAACCAGATATCGGACAGACGCACATTGGGCTGACCTTCGGGGGTCAGAACATGGCCGAGGTCTGGGGTCATGGTTTCATCGATCATCACAATGGCCTTGCCGGCCGGGTCGTGGCCGGTGATCACACGTCGAATATCGCGGGGCATGGGGCTCTCCTTAGTTTTTGTCCGGCGTCTGACGATCGCGCCAGTTGGCCGGTTTGACGATACGATTCTGCAGCACACCAATATGTTCGACCTCAAGCTCGATGGTGTCTCCGTCCGATAAATAGCGATTGTGCTCCAGCCCGCAGCCGCTGGGTACGGTCCCCGAGCCAAAGACTTCGCCGGGATAAACTGACTGGTTGTGGCTGAGATGCGCCAGTACATCCTCGAACTGGTGATCCATCATGGCGGTGTTCCCGCGGCTCCACTCCTCGCCATTGATCCGCGCGACCATGGTCTGATCATAAGGGTCGGCAATTTCATCGACCGTTACGATGCAGGGCCCCAGAGCGTTGCCCGCATCGAAATCCTTGCCGGGACCGCCCATGCCCGCGCCGGTGCGAATCTCGATCGCCTGAATATCGCGGGCGCTGAAATCATTAAAGATGGTGAAGCCGAAGAAATGCCGCGCGGCGGTGTCGGCCTTGATGTTGGTGCCGCCCGATCCTGTCACGACGGCCCATTCAAGCTCGTAATCCATACGCCGGGATTCATCGGGCCAACTGGCGTCGTCACCGGGCCCGATGATGCTGAGATGATTGCTGTTGAGATAGACCGGCGCGCGTTCCCACTCCTTGGGGACATCGAGAGCACCGGAGGCACGAAAGGCGCCCATAGCTGCTTCCGGATCGTTTTCGCGCGCGGCCAGTCGGGTGTAGCGAACTTCCCGCGCATTGCGGAGGTGCTGTAAAAAACAGGTGCAATCCCGGAGCCGACGAGGGTTGGGCAATGGTGTATGCAAACGGATTTCGTCACGCTCCAGAAGTGCAGGGCCTTCGCCCTTGTCCAGTATTTGTGTCACCAGATTCCGGGCGCGGTCGAGGGCGCCCGGCCCTGCATCGATCAGGGCCAGCATACTGGCGAAGTCCTCAACATCGGTGTTGGCGTCCTGGGCGGCGTGACCCAGGTCGACGACCTGTCGGTCCTCGCGGATCAGCGCGCCAAGGCGTGGTGTGCGCACCGATAGGGTGGAAAAGGTAACGAGGCGCAAGGTGGAGCTCCTGCAGGAAAGTCTTGAACGACGTTCGACAGGGTTTATCAACGCGCCTGCTGTGGCAAGACCCCCGGGGCCTTTGGCGCGGCTGGCCTTTGTCTAGAATTTGACGACAGACCCGATCATCAGTGTGGCGAAGAGAGCCAATGCGTAGAAGCCGGCCAGGCTTGTGAGCATGAACAGAATGTTCCCGGCGGTGTGCAATGGATGCTGCCGGCGTTCAACGGCAAGACGTTCGCCGGAGCGGCGTTCGCGGCCGGCCACGACAGAGAAGAATACTTTTCGTCCCGGCAACGGCAATGTCAGTCGCAGATCCACCGGATGCTGACCCGCGGGGTTTGTGACCTGACTGAGAGCCTGTGCTTGCTCGGGAGACAAAGTATCCCGCACGGGCTCGGGAATTCGTTGCAGCAACGGTGAAGCTGTTTGTGGGGATAGAGTGTCCATGAGACGCCTGGAATTGCCGATTGGAATAACCGGGCAGTTGCCGGTGTTCTCGTTCAGTATGGACAAACATGGTTAACGAATGCTTGCTGGCGTTAACCATGCTTTACGAAAGCAGAACTATTTTCTGCAGAAGCGACGAAAAGCGTGCGTAACAATCCCGTGTGACCGCTGTTCGTCGACATTCACAAAGGAACGCTTTCATGGCGCCGCGCACCTCCTCACGATCGGTGTCCCTGGTTGGAAAAACGGTCCAACTGGCGACTCAGAAACTTGGCAAACGGGCAGGCAACACCTG
>JABJAG010000134.1 GCA_018666195.1 Alphaproteobacteria bacterium | reverse complement strand
CGGATTTCGGCTCCTACATCCGGAAGAAGGGCTTCAAATTGGACTGACGCCGGGACGTTCCTGGCCGCATCAAACCATGACTTAGCCCTCATCCTGAGCCTGACGAAGGACGAGGGCGACGACCTCATACTTCGACAAGCTCAGCATGAGGTTGTATCGGCGTATCCGAGTCAAAACTGGGAACGACGAACAACGGCTTCAAGCTCACCTGAGTCTCTTATTCCGCCGGCGCAACAGCGAAACGCAGCACGGGTAGCATCGACGCCGCGGCGAGGATGCCAGCTGCGGCAAATGCCAACAGCACAAAAAGAGTGCCAAAACCCCAACCGCTGTAAATCCAAGCGATGAGCGGCACTGACGACGCAATGATCGAAAAATTGATCATGTAACGCAATGCATAGACCCTCGAGCGCCACGCGCTATGGGTCACCCGCCCGATCAATACATCGTTGATGGGAATCTGTCCGAATACCGCGAACATGAACGCAAATGCTACGATGAGCGCCTGCCAGCCCGTGAGTCCGGGCATAATTGCAAACAGGGACACCTGCAGCGCGGCAACGATCATGAAGATACGGCGGACCGGGACCCGGTCAACAAGATAACCCACGATGAGCTGACCCACAGCGGCAACAGCCAACACTAGAAACGCAAACCAGCCGACATCCGACGCCGACACCGCGAGATCGCCGAGTTGTTCATCAAAAACCTTGGGCAGGGTGAAGGTCGTGCTCTGGAAGACCAATCCGCCCAGCGAAGATGTCAGTAAGACAATCACCAACACACGAATGACGATGGCGCGGTCGAACGGCATCTGCGTGGCCCCGCCTCCGGATTCCGGTTTGGCTCTTTGGCGTCCTTCAACACTCCGCCCTGCGACGACCCACAGATAGGCAACGCCCATCACTATTGAAAACAGACCCGGCCAGACAAACGAAGACCGCCAACCCGCGTAATCAATAAAGAGAGCGGTAATCAGGGTCGCTGCTGCCACACCCAGATTGCCGAAGATACCGTTGATGGCAATTGGTATGCCAGTGCGCTGACGGCCATGGATCACAAGCGCGATCCCGACAGGATGGTAAATCGCCGCGAACAAACCAATGACAGCAAGACCGACCGCCATTTGCATCGGGGTCTCGGCAAGCGCCGTTACAACCGACGCAGCACCAATCCCAAGGAAGAAGACCACCATCATTCCTTCTCGGCTCCACCGGTCGGCGAGCCAGCCCGCTGGCAAGGTGAATACCGCATAGGCGATGAAACCCGGCGTTGCATGCGCAATCAGCTCGCCATAGCTCATGCCCCAGTCACGCGACAAAGTCAGTGCCGCTGCGGTCGCAAAAATCAGCATGAACAGGTGAGTCAGAAAATGCCCGATATTCAAAAGCAGAAAGTGGATATTCTCGCGGTCGGTCAACGCAACTCCCCTACCAAACGCTCCAGCCGGCATCGACGATGATCGTCTCGCCGTGAATCATCCGAGAATCCTCCGTAGCGAGGAACACAGCGGTGCCGGTCATGTCGTCCGGGTCGATGAAGTCGATGCCGGTCGGCGTGAAGGTCTTCATCAACTCCATATATTCCTCATTTCCCGGCCCCCGAAGATGCGCGTTCAGCGGTGTGGCCACATTGCCCGGAGCGATGGAATTGACGTTGATCTTTTCCTTGCCCAGTTCGGCTGCCAACGCGCGGGTCATGTTCACAACCCCGCCCTTGGAAGCGCAGTAGCCCGGGCAATTCGGGAAAGCACCGGTGCCCGCGATCGAGGAAATATTGACGACCTTGCCGCCACCATTTTCGCGAAAATGCGGCAACAGGGTCTTCACCATGAAGAAATAGCCTTTAAGGTTGAGATCGAGCTGCTCGTCCCAGATTTCTTCGGTGGTTTCCATCACTGGCACGGTGCGGAACACGCCAGCATTGTTGACGATGATATCAACCCGCCCGAAATCCTCGATCACCTCGCCGATCAGCTTTTCGATCCCTGGGACGGTTGAGACATCACCCTTAAAGGCCTTCGCCTTGCCACCGGCATCCGTGATCTCCTTGATGATGGCATTCGCGCCGTCATCATTGCTCTTGTAGTTGATCGCCACCTGCGCGCCTTCAGCGGCATAACGTTTGGCGATGGCTGCACCGATACCAACTGATGATCCGGTAACAATCGCGTTCTTTCCTTCGAGTCTCATAACTTCTCTCCTGTTTTCTAGTTTCGCAATGCCGCCGTGCGG
>JABJAG010000133.1 GCA_018666195.1 Alphaproteobacteria bacterium | reverse complement strand
TGTCCTGATGGGCGGCACCTCAGCCGAACGCGAGGTGTCCCTCGAATCCGGTCACCAATGCGCTCAGGCTCTGCGCGACGCCGGATATACTGTGCAGGAAGTCGACGTGACCGCCGACATCAACGCACTTCTTGCCGCGCTGACACCGCGTCCCGATGTCGTGTTCAACGCTTTGCACGGCCGCGCTGGTGAAGACGGCAACATTCAGGGTCTCCTCAACCTGCTGGAAATTCCCTACACCCATTCCGGGCTTCTCGCCTCCGCACTCGCCATGGACAAGGCTGTTGCCCGCACCATGTTCGAGAAGGAGGGCATGGCCGTCGCCAAAGGCCGTCTCGCCAGCCGCGAGGAAATCCTCGCGGGCGACGTGCTGCCCCGTCCCTATGTGGTGAAGCCGAACAACGAAGGCTCCTCGGTCGGTATCCAGATCATTCGCGATGGCGACAATGGCCCGGACCCTGATGCCATCGACACCGATACGCTTCTGGTCGAAGAATTCATCCCCGGTCGCGAACTGACGGTGGCCGTCATGGGTGCACCCGGCGAAGACCCCAAACCCCTGACCGTGACCGAATTGCGTCCGACCAATGGTTTCTACGATTACGAAGCCAAATACACGGACGGCGTGACCGAGCATCTCGTGCCGGCACCGATCCCGGCAGATCTCGGCGCGAAGGCAATGGCCTGGGCAGCATTGGCGCACAAGGCGCTGGATTGCCGCGGCGTGACACGCACGGATTTTCGCTACGACGATTCCCGCGACGCCCTCGTGATCCTCGAGCTGAACACACAACCAGGTATGACGCAGCTCTCGCTCGTACCCGAACAAGCGGACCATTGCGGTATCGCATTTCCAGAATTGGTGAGTTGGATGGTGGAGACGGCGCGATGCGATTGATGCCGAGTATGTTCAAGAAAAAGGATCGCACGGCGCGACGCCCGCAAGGCGACAAACTACGCCGCGGTTTGATCAAAGCCGGTGTGTTAACAGCCACAGTCGGCTTCGTCGGCGCAGGCAGCTGGTATCTCATATCCAGCGGCTGGGTCGCTGAAAAAACGGCAGACGCGAACTCCGCTTTGATGAACGCTTCCGCAAGCGCTGGTCTGCAGGTTCAGGATGTTGTGCTGACCGGTCGTCAACGCGCCAATGCGGACGAAATTCTGGCCGCCCTCGATCTGCAGCGCGGCAGCCCGATACTCGCTGTGGACATGACCGCAGCGCGCGAACGTATTGAATCGATCGGATGGGTCGCCTCGGCTGAAATCGCCCGACGCCTGCCCGATGTGATCTTCGTCAGGGTTGTCGAACGCGAGCCTTTGGCGCTCTGGCAGCACGATGGCAAAACCGCACTGGTTGATCGTGATGGAGCCGTGATTCAGCGCAGTGGGCTTGATGCCTTCGGTGCCTTCCCCCTGATCGTTGGCGAAGGCGCACCACAGCGCGCGGCACAGTTGCTCGACCTGCTCAATGCCTACCCGGCTGTGGCCGAGGCAACAGAAGCTGCGATCCGGGTATCCGACCGACGCTGGAATTTGCGCCTGCGCACCGGCATCGATGTTCGCCTGCCGGAAAAAGACATCTCCGTTGCCCTCGACCGGCTCGAAGAATTTCAGCGTGAGCACGCGCTGTTTGATCGTGACGTGGTTGCCGTCGACCTGCGTGTGCCCGATCGTCTGATCGTCCGTGTGAACCCCAATGCCCCCAAGGCCAAGGTTCGCAAGACCGGGGGAAAAGACACATGAGCGTCGATTGGGGGAGCGGCAGCGTGACACGCAAGCTGACCAAGCCACGGTCCGGCACGGTCGCGGTACTCGATATCGGTACCAGCAAGGTCTGTTGTCTGATTGCCCGCACCGGGCGACCATCGCCAGACGGCTCGAACGCCATTGCCTCCCAACCTCGCGTGATCGGTGCTGGTCATCAGGTCAGTCGCGGTGTGCGGAACGGTACAATTGTCGATGTCGACGCCACAGAGGACGCCATTCGCAAGGCTGTCCACATGGCAGAGCAGATTGCCCAGGAAACCATCAGTTCCGTCACGGTGAACCTCAGCGCCGGCGCGCCCCAGTCCGAGATACTCGGTGTGGACCTGGATATTGGCGGCCAGCAGATCGATGAATCCGATCTCCGTCGAATTTTTCAGCAGACCCACACCATGCGCGACGACACCGCTGTCCAGACGAACGTCAACGGCAAAGACCGCGAGCTCATTCACTCGATCCCTGTCGGGTTCTCGATCGACGGGCAACAGGGCATCGCCGACCCACGGGGCATGTTCGGACAGAAACTTTCGGTGAACATGCATCTGGTATCGGCTTCCGCCAACGCTGTGCGCACCATTCGCGCCGCGGTTGAGCGCTGCCATCTGGAAATCGACGGCTTTGTGCTTTCACCCTACGCCGCCGGACTTTCAACGCTGGTCGAAGATGAATCCGACCTTGGTGTCACGGTCGTGGACATGGGTGGCGGGACCACCGGCATTTCAATTTTCTATGACGGCGAGATGGTTTTCGCTGACACCATCCCTGTTGGTGGTAACCACGTCACGTCTGACGTCGCGCGCGGGCTTTCAACACCGATCTCGAATGCCGAACGGCTCAAAACTCTTTACGGGAACGCCATCGCCACGGAATCCGACCAGCATGAGATGCTCGACGTGCCGCAGGTCGGTGAAGACGAACACTCCGCACCGCATCAGCTGCCCCGTTCACTCCTCAACGGCATCATTCAGCCGCGTATCGAAGAAACCTTCGAACTCGTCAGGGCACGCCTCGACGATAGTGGCTTTGGTGCCTATGCCGGACGCCGCGTGGTTTTGACCGGTGGTGCCAGCCAGCTTCAGGGCGCACGCGATCTCGCAGTGCGCATTCTCGACAAACAGGTTCGTATGGGTCGGCCCCTGCGCATTCGCGGACTCGCGG
>JABJAG010000132.1 GCA_018666195.1 Alphaproteobacteria bacterium | reverse complement strand
CCCATCAGGGTCAGGTCGATCCGTTTTCCCTCAACTGTGATCTCGGCAACCCGGACACCGTCATTGAAAGCATCCACGGACTGACCCAAAGACCTTGCTGACAGGCCGTTATCGGCAAGCCGGATCCGATCCGGGATGACACGGACTTCCGGTGCAGACAGGGTGCGCCCGGGTATCGCTCGAGTTCTGTGGTCCGGAAATGGCAGAACCTGTATCACCTGACGAAAGATACTGTCTGCGGTTGCGTAGATGTCCTGAAGGTTGTTGCCACGGATATCGAGCTCGATATTTCGACCGCCTCCGACAGACCGCCCAAACAAGGAGGGCTGGAACGGGAAAGCCCGCACGCCATCAGGCTCCCCTTGGGTGGTATCGGACAAAACGGGGATAAGCTCCGCTGCACGGGCGGGGTCCGCGGAGGTGCCGCCTATAAATGCTCGCCCGGCAAATGGGACGCGCATGAAACGCTCAAACTTTGGTGGCCCGCCAGGTTCGGATTCAGCACCTGTTTCGGTTGCCCAAAGTCGCCGGGTTCGCTCTGCCATTCTCTCGGTTGTTGCGGCCACTTCCTGGAGGTTGTATCCGGCCGGGAAAACCACAAACCCGAAAACAAAATTGCGATTGCCGGTGGGCAGATAGTCGAGTTTTGGAGCGAACGCGATTGTAAACAGGCCTGCTATGACCGTGATTGCCGCAACGACAGCGACGGCACCAATTTTTGAGCGCACAACCAGTCGGGTGTAGCTTTGCCAGAAACTTATAAATCCGCGCGCGAAATCGTCGATAACCGGCAGCCGCTTCATCTGGTTGCCGTCTGCTGCGCTTTTCACGAGCAATCGATTGGCAAGCGCGGGAATCACGGTCACAGACACCAGAAGCGACAGCATGACAGACACTGAGATCGCGACAGCGATATCGCGGAACAACTGGCCAGCCTCCAGCTCCATGATGAGGATTGGGATAAAGACCATCACCGTTGTCAGGGACGATACGAGAACTGCGGGCCAGACTTGCGACGCACCCTTGTGTGCTGCTTCGGAGCGCGACAGTCCCTCTTGGCGCAGTCGATAGATGTTCTCCAGGACCACGATTGCGGCATCGACGACCATGCCGACAGCGAATGCAATTCCGGCGAGGCTGATCACATTGAGAGATCGTCCCAGTGCTGCCATCGCCACAAAGGACCCGATGACTGAAACAGGGATCGCCAGAGAAACAATGAGTGTCGGCCGCCATGACCTTAGGAACAACATCAGGATCAGCGCGGCAAGGATACCGCCGACAATGATGTTCTGTTGGACGAGGTTGATCGCCGAGTTCACGTAGAGCGTTTCATCGTAGACGTTCTCGATCACCAGACCGACATCTTTCAATGCGCCTTCAGCCAAATCCTCGATGACCCGGTGAACCTGCTCCATAACGACGAGTACATTGGCGCCCTGCTCGCGCGTCATGTTGAATGCCATGGCGCGGTCGTCGAACTTGTGCGGTAAAGCGACCGCTTTCTTGTAGTTGAGTTCGACCTCAGCAATATCGCGCACGGTCACCCGACCGATGCTGCCGTTTTCGATGTCGGAGTCCGAGCGAAGCACGATGTCATAGACCTGATCGACATCGTTGAAGTCGCCCTCCGTCCGCACAACATAGCGGCGTTTGCCTTCATCTACATCGCCGCCGGAAATCGAAGCATTTTCCGCACGCAGGCGATCCACAACATCTTCAACCGTCAACCGGAACTGGGCCAGTCGTTCGGGGTCGACGATGACGCGCATTTCACGCTCGGTTTCACCGAAGATATTGACTCCAGAAATGCCGGGAATGCGCTCGATCCGTTCCTGAACAACGTCCTCAAGGAAGTCGCCATAGGTGATCATGTCGCGAGTGTTCCCGTCGGCACGCGTAAGAATAAACCATGCGATGGCATTGTCATCGGTGCCGGATGTGCGCAGCGTGGGTTCGTCGGCTTCCTCCGGGTAGCCGCTGACGCGATCCAACCGATTGGCGACCAGCAGCAGCGCACGGTCCATATTCTGGCTTGGACCAAATTCCAACGTGATGTCCGCACGCCCGGTTCGTGAGCGGCTTTCGATCTTGCGGATACCTTCAAGGCCTTTGAGGACATCTTCCTGGCGATTGACGATTTCACGCTCGACTTCCAGCGGCGAGGCACCCGGCCAGAACGTATCAACGATGATGACTGGTTGGCGCACATCAGGAGTCATCTGGATCGGAATACGCGACAGCGCAACCCAGCCGAACATGATCACCATGATGACGACGGCGATGACAGCGATAGGTCGCTGAATGGCGTTGGAAATCAGGTTCATGAGCCGCTATCCCCGCTCGCCTTTGTTCGCAGATACATTGTCCTTTTTGAGGATAATCAGACGTTGGCCGGGTCGGAGCTGTTCGTTGCCGCGAATGACGACCTGATCTCCGGGCTTGAGCCCGCTGCGTATGACGAAACGGTCTCCCGTCCCGTCACCAACGGTAACTGGTCTCGGTTGCGCAGTCCCGTTGTTGAACACAAAAACGGTCATGCGTCCTGCGCGTTCGATAATTGCATCTTTCGAAACGGTGACGGCCGTGCGTGCATTGCCCACCGGAATTAGAACTGTGACGCTCTGATTGTTCGCCAGGGCTTTCGCGATTTTCGTGGTGTCGGGTGTGAATCGAACAGGGCGTGTGCGGGTCCTCGGGTTTTCGCTCGGTACGATAGCGCGCAGTTGCGCTGTCGTCCGGTCGCCATCGTCGAGACGTACCCCCACAACTGTGCCCGGCGTCAACCCGGCCAGCCGGTTTGACGGGACGTCCGCTTCGATATCCAGATTGGTGTCGTTGATGATGGTCGCAACCGGTGCGCCAACAGACAAATAGGCACCAACCTCGGTGTGGGTTTCGCTAACCACACCCGGGAACGGCGTCCTGATCTCTGCGTCGGTCAAATCGCGCTCGGCCCGTTTGAGCTGGTTTTCGGCCTGCACCATCTGTGCACGGGTCACCGCAACCTTGCCCGTTTGCAGGGCAACTTCCTGAACCGCATCGTCGAAACGTGCCTGAGAGAAGGCCGCAGATTTTCGAATTCCCTCAAGTCTTTTCAGATCATTGCGAGCTTTGGCAAGGTCAGCACGTGTGGTGGACAGTTGCGCCTTCTGTTGAGTCACAAGCGAAGAATATCTGTCCCGCTCGAGCTGCAGACGTTCTCGATCCAGAACCGCAAGCAGGTCACCGGTTGCCAAACGGTCGCCGACTTCCACGTTCATTTCCAGCACGGCGCCGCCGATACGTGCCGCTATGGGGCCGGCTTCACGGGCTACAAACCGCCCGACGACTGGTGCGGTTTGCCCGATTGTTTCCTCGACAACTGTGTCGAGAACGACAGAGGCGGGCGGGCCAGTAGGGCGACCACCGGGGCCGGCACCACCTTGGAAGAATGCGCTGATTTCGGCGCCGTCCAATGTGCCGTTCTTGTCTGTGTCGATGGTGTCGAAGTTCGCGGCAAGGGGCCCACCGGCTTCAGGTTTGTCGATCACACCATTGCCGTTGGCATCACGGGCTTTGGCCCGCTCGGAAAGTTCGGTTGACCCACCGCCGCTCGCCGCCGTCGGGGCCGCGGCAGGCAGGGGACCGCCCTGGAAGAAGACGCGAATTTCTGCGCCGTCCAATGTGCCGTTTTTGTCTGTGTCGATGGTGTCAAAGTTCGCGGCAATAGGGCCGCCGGCTTCGGGTTTTTCGATCACGCCGTTGCCGTTGGCGTCGCGGGCCTTTGCGAGGTCGGACAGCTCTTTGGACTGCGCGGTGGCGGGCGTGGCGAACAACAATAGGATGCTCAGGCCGGCGCTGAGTTTGATGCCGGCACGGCAATACTGAAACGGATTCACTTCAAGCACGTGACGTCTCCCAAACCCTTGGTCGCGCCGTGATCGGCGCATTCGGTATGCTCTGAGAACACGCCGAAATGATTTCTCTGTCAATCAGCTTACGCGGGATTTTGCTGTGAAATCGCTCACGAATTCGCCAACGGAAAGATTTGGATCGATTTGGCGGCAACACGCTATATTGATCCGATATATTCGTGCCGCATGAAGGCCTGCTATGACGACCCGGTTTTTCTTCCATCCCGTGTGCATCGATCACGAACCCTCTCCGCAGCATCCGGAATCTCCGGATCGTTTGCGAACGATTGCGCATGTGCTTTCCGACAGCGAATTTGATGGCCTGGACCGGCAAACGCCACCCGAGGCAAGCCACGCTCATATAATACGCGCCCATCCCGAAGACTATGTTGACCGGGTGTTTGCGCTAATCCCGGAGACCGGATATGCGCGGATTGACGCGGATACGATTGTGTCTCCGAAATCCGGGGAAGCCGCTTTGCGGGCCGCGGGGGCTTTGACGGAGGCGGTGGATGCCGTGATGACGGGAGAGGTCGACAATGCCTTCTGTGCCATTCGACCGCCCGGTCATCATGCCGAAGCCGAACGGGGTATGGGCTTTTGCCTGTTCAACAATGTGGTGATTGGCGCAGAGCATGCGCGTGCGGCTCATGGGGCGGAGCGCGTTGCGGTGATGGATTTCGATGTGCATCACGGGAATGGAACGCAGGCGATGTTCTGGGACGATGCCGATATGTTTTACGCCTCGACCCACCAATGGCCGCTCTATCCGGGAACGGGCGACAAGTCGGAGACAGGCGCACATGGCAATATCGTCAATGCGCCGCTCTGGGCGGGGGCGGGATCGGATGATTTTCGCGCGGCCATGCGTGAAGTGGTCTTGCCGGCTCTTGAGAATTTCGGACCCGATCTGGTGATGATTTCGGCGGGGTTCGATGCCCACCGCCGCGACCCTCTGGCCCAGCTGGCGCTTGAAACCGAGGATTTTGTCTGGGCGACAGATGCCCTTCGCAAAGTTGCCGAGAAAAAATGCGATGGTCGCCTCATTTCCACGCTGGAAGGTGGCTATGATCTGCAGGCGTTGGGTGAGTCGGCGGCCGCACATGTCCGCGTTCTTATGGGGTGACCCGCAAACCGACCCGAGGTATTTGACGGGGGCTTCTGGCGCAGATACACCGACCTGAACACCAGATGGCCTTTGGCGAAGGAATGAACATGGCAGATGACAGCAAGGGTGCAGAGATACCGGCCGATATTGCGGCGCTCTCATTTGAGGATGCGCTTGCGCAGCTTGATACGATCGTTCGCAGCCTTGAAGGCGGCGAAAGCGCCCTTGATGACGCGATTGCGGCCTATGAACGTGGTGCCGCGCTGAAGCAACATTGCGAAACCAAGCTTCGCGAGGCGCAGGTTCGGGTCGATAAGATTTCTCTCGGGTCGGACGGCAACCCGGAAGCCACACCGGCGGATGCCGGTTAGGTTCTGCCTCGCTTCGGGTCTGGTCACATTTTTTCAAACGACATGTCTTCGGATGATTACGCGGCAGCCCTCTCGGCCGTAGCGGCGGAGTTCGATGCATGCCTGTCGCAGGTCCTGCAACAAGAGCCCAGTGATGTGCCGCGTCTGTGGGAGGCCATGCGCTATGCCGCGATGGCAGGCGGCAAGCGATTGCGACCGTTTCTGGTTGTCACTTGTGCTGGTGTGTGTGGCGGTGACCGTGCGGCGGCTCTTCGAGTGGCAGCGGCCATTGAAATCATGCACACCTACTCTCTTGTGCATGATGATCTTCCTGCGATGGACAATGATGATATGCGTCGGGGGCGGCCAACTCTGCATCGGGCATTTGACGAAGCGACAGCGATTCTTGCTGGCGATGCCTTGCTGACCCTGGCGTTTGAAGTGCTCTCGGACCCGCTCACGCATGCAGATGGTCAGGTGCGCTCCGATCTGGTTCTGGGATTGGCCCTTGCCGGTGGCCCGCGGGGAATGGCAGGCGGGCAGATGCTTGATCTGGAGGCAGAAACCAAGCCGGAAGCCGAACAGGATGCTGTCATCCGGCTGGAATCAATGAAAACCGGAGCCCTGTTTGCCTGGTCTTGTGAGGCCGGCGCGGTGGTCTCGGGGGCTGATCCACAGGAACGTGAGAAACTGCGAGCATTTGGCGCGGAATTTGGCATGGCGTTCCAGATTACCGATGACATTCTGGACGAAATTGGTGATGCCGAGGAGGTCGGAAAAGCCGTTGGCAAGGACAGTGATCGTGGTAAGGCGACGCTGGTGTCCTTGTGGGGTTTGGAGGGGGCTCGGGATGCGGCATTGGAGCACGCCCGAAAAGCCGTGGAAAACCTTGATTTCTTTGGGGAAAAGGCAGATTTATTGCGAGCTTCTGCCGCGCAGTTGATCGACAGACGCGTATGATTGTATTCAAAGATCGGGTTGGGCCGATCCCAAACGGACAAAAACCGTGAGCGATAGCAGCAAGACACCTCTACTCGACACCGTCCGCATTCCAGCGGATATGCGCGATTTTTCTGCCGATCAACTCAAGCAGTTGGCTGATGAATTACGTGCGGAAACGATTGATGCCGTCTCGATCACCGGCGGACATTTGGGGGCAGGCCTGGGTGTTGTGGAAGTGACGGTTGCCTTGCACCACGTGTTTGAGGCTCCGGCAGATCGCCTGATCTGGGATGTAAGCCATCAGTGCTACCCGCATAAAATTCTGACCGACAGGCGCGATCGTATTCGGACTCTACGTCAGGGTGGTGGCCTGTCTGGTTTTACGCGGCGGGTCGAAAGCGAATATGACCCGTTCGGGGCAGCACACAGCTCGACGTCCATCTCCGCTGGCCTCGGCATGGCCGTGGCGCGCGATCTCGCGGAAAAGGACAACAATGTTGTCTGCGTGATTGGTGACGGTTCGATGAGCGCCGGCATGGCCTATGAGGCTATGAACAATGCCGGCTCCATGGATACCCAGCTGGTCGTCGTCCTGAATGACAACGACATGTCGATTGCGCCAGCCGTGGGTGCGATGAGCGCCTATCTGTCGCGGCTGATTTCGTCAAAGAGCTATCGCTCCCTGCGACAGATCGCCAAGGACATGGCGCATAAATTCCCGAAAAGCTTCGAGGAGGCGGCCCGACGTGCCGAAGAACACGCACGCGGTTTCGTTACCGGTGGAACGCTGTTCGAAGAACTGGGCTTTTATTACATCGGCCCGATTGATGGTCACAATATCGACCACCTTCTCCCGGTCCTCAAGAATGTCCGTGACAGCAAACTGAATGTCCCGGTGCTCGTGCATGTGGTGACCCAGAAGGGCAAGGGCTTCGAATCCGATAAGGGTGAAGACGAGAAATATCACGCGGTTGCGAAATTCGATGTGGTCACCGGCGCCCAGGTGAAGGCCAAATCCAACGCGCCGAGCTACACCAAGGTGTTTGCCCAAAGTCTGGTCAAGGAAGCTGAACGCGATGAGAAGATCGTGGCCATCACGGCGGCAATGCCGTCGGGCACCGGACTCGATATTTTCGGCGAAGCCTTTCCGGACCGCTGTTTTGACGTTGCGATTGCTGAACAGCACGGCGTGACTTTCGCCGCCGGACTGGCGTCAGAAGGCTTCAAGCCATTCACAGCGATCTATTCGACTTTCCTGCAGCGTGGCTACGATCAGGTTGTGCACGACGTAGCGATTCAGAGCCTTCCGGTCCGGTTCGCCATTGATCGCGCCGGTCTCGTGGGGGCCGATGGATCGACCCATCATGGGGCGTTCGATGTGGCCTATCTTGGTTGCCTGCCCGGTTTTGTGCTGATGGCGGCTGCCGATGAGGCCGAGCTTGTGAATATGGTGGCCACGGCTGCTCAGATCGATGATCGTCCTTCGGCATTCCGCTATCCCCGTGGCGAAGGTGTTGGTGTGGATATGCCGGCCATCGGGGTGCCGCTGGAAATCGGCAAGGGCCGGATCATGCGTGAAGGCACCACTGTGGCGCTGTT
>JABJAG010000131.1 GCA_018666195.1 Alphaproteobacteria bacterium | reverse complement strand
TCGATGATCTGACCGGCGTCGGACCCTACTCCATGTATCCTCGCACCAGCGCGATGGAGGCCAATCAGGTGATCAATTTCACCGGCGGGCCCTACAAGCACAAGAATTACCGCGCCAAAACTCAGGTTGTGTTTCAGAATAAAAATGTCATGTGCCAGTACAGGGCGGTCGGGCATCCGGTGGCCTTTGCGGTGACTGAAGGCCTGGTCGACAAGGGTGCGCGCGAGATGGAGATCGACCCGGTTGAAATTCGTCGTCGCAACCTGATTGCGGATGATGCCTATCCGACCAGCGGTGCCAGCGGCATCGTGCTGGAGGCGCTCTCCCATCATGCATCGCTGAACAAGTTGATGGATGCGATCGACTATGACGCCATGAAGGCGGAACGAGACGCGCTGCGTGCGGATGGCGTGTATCGAGGCATCGGCTTTGCCGCCATGATTGAACTGACCAATCCCGGCGCGGCCATGTATGGCATTGGCGGCGCACGTATCTCATCTCAGGATGGTGCGCAGGTGCGGCTCGACTCCGGTGGTTCCATCGTGGTGCACACTTCGATCACGGAGCAGGGGCAGGGAACGGACGGCATCATTGCGCAGATCGCCGCGTCGGCTTTTGGCACCTCGCCCGACATGGTGAAGGTCGTGACCGGTGACACGGACCATGTGCCCACCGGCGGTGGCACCTGGGGGTCACGCGGCGCGGGTATCGGCGGTGAAGCCGTGCTGCAGGCTGCCAAGGTTTTGCGCCAGAACGTCAAGGAGGTCGCCGGCCAGTTGCTGCAGGCCGACCCGGCGACGCTGGATATCCAGAAAGGTGTGGTTGTCGATCTGGGCACCGAGAACGAACGCATGGGGCTGGATGAACTGGCGCGGATTTCCTATTTCCGCTCTGATCTGATCCCCAAGGGCTTTCAGCCCGAACTTATGGCCACCCGTCATTTTGTGCCTCGCGAATACAACATTGCGTTCACCAACGGCATCCAGGCCTGCTATGTGGAGGTCGATCCCGAGATCGGTCTCGTCAGCATTCTCAAGCACTGGGTGGTCGAGGATTGTGGCACCGTGATCAATCCGCAGCTCGTCGATGAGCAGGTGCGTGGTGGGGTGATCCAGGGTCTTGGCGGTGCGCTGATGGAAGAGTGCCGCTATGACGATGCGGGCAATCTGGTGAACGCCAATATGGCTGATTATCTGGTTCCCATGGCGGGAGAGATGCCCGACATCATGGTCGGCCATGTGGAAACCCCGACAATCGATTCTGAACTCGGCGCCAAGGGTGCGGGTGAAGCAGGTACAGCGGGTGCACCGGCGGTGGTGATGAACGCCATCAACGATGCGCTGTCACCATTCGATGTGAGCTTGGTCCATCAACCGATCACGCCGGAACGCATTCTGAAAGCGCTCGGGAAGTTCTAGTGGTGAAGCTCTAGGAGCTTTGTGCCCGCAAGGCCCAGATTGCGCCCATAAAGAGTGCTTTGGCGCGGGGTAGAACCAGCAGGCACAGTCCGATCAGGACCGGGATGAGGATCGCACTCATTTCCCAGGGCGCGAAGCGGCCGCTTTTGGACATGGCAATCATCACCGGGGCCATCACATGGCCGACGATCAGGATCGTCAGCCAGGGGGCCGCGTCGTCAGATCGAATTTCTGACCAGTTTTCATGGCATTCGGGGCAGCTGTCCACCTGCTTGAGGTAGCTCCGGAACAGCGCTGCCCGTCCGCAGCGCGGACAACGACCACGCAGGCCATTGCCGAGAGCCGACCAGAGATTTCGTTTTTCACCGCGATCCATGGTGCAGTTCTATCACGAGAAGGACCCGATAGACGGGCAGGCGGCGAGATGCCGCATCTGTGAGCGCACCGCTTTGATTCGTTTGACTGAACTCTCTAGTCTGCCTGCATCATCGAACACAGGGCAGGTACCATGAGCGTCGCAGATCACAGTAACGAAGGCAGCGTTCTCGACCGTGAGGACAGCTTTATTGGCAAGACCGTACCGCGCGCCAATGCCGCGCGCCTGGTGGCGGGCCAGGGCAAGTATGTCGATGACCTGACCCTGCCGCGCATGGTGCATGTCGTTTATTTTCGCTCGCCCTATGCCCATGCGCGAATTGTTTCGATCAATGATGAGGCGACGCTGGCAAGCCCGGGCGTCCTCCGGGTCTTCACGGGCAAGGAGATTGCCGAAGTCTGCACCCCCTGGGTTGGGACACTGGCACATTTCAAGGGTATGAAGTCGGCACCGCAGCATGCCATGGCGGTCGATCGCGCCTGCTGGCAGGGCGAGCCGGTTGCGGCTGTCGTTGCGTACTCGCGCGCCGAGGCCGAGGACGCGGTCGAACTTCTTGAGGTTGAGTTCGAGGAGCTCACGGTGCTCGCCGACCCGGAAGTGGTGCTGGATGACGATGCCTATGTGATGCATCCCGATCTCGGCGACAATCTACTCTTCGAGATGAACCACGATATCGGCGATACCGAGAAGGCATTTGCTGATGCTGCGGTGGTTGTGGAGCAGACCTTGAATTTCGGTCGTCATACGGGTGTGTGTCCGGAATCCCGGGCGATTATCGCCGATTATCATTCTTCTGAAGATCGCCTGACGGCCTATCACTCCCATCAGGCCCCGCACATGATGCAGGACCTGTTTGCCCGTCATCTCGATATTCCCAACCAGAATGTCCGGATCCTGTGTGGTGATGTCGGCGGAGCTTACGGCGTCAAAGGGCACACCTATCCTGACGAGATGTCGACGGCGGCGATCTCGAAAATCATGAAGCGTCCGGTGAAATTCATCGCGGACCGCCTCGAATCCTTTCTCACTGATCTGCACGCTCGTGATCATCGCGCCCATGTGCGCGCTGCCTTTGCGAAGGACGGTGAGTTGCTGGGGATCGAGATGGACGATCTGACCGGTGTCGGCGCTTATTCCATGTATCCACGCACCAGCGCGCTGGAGGCGCTGCAGGTCATCAACTATGTGGGCGCGCCTTACACGCACAAAAACTACAAGGCCCGCTCACAGGTCGTGTTCCAGAACAAGACGCCGATGAGCCAGTACCGCGCCGTCGGTCACCCGGTTGCAGTGGCGATTACGGAAACACTCATGGAAGAGGGCGCACGGAAACTCGGGATGGACCCAGTCGACATTCGCCGGCGCAATCTGATGGCGGATGACAGCTATCCGTGTGAGTTCATTACAGGTTTGAAAATGGAGGGCCTGTCCCACGAAGCTTCCCTCGACAAGCTGCTGACCATGTTCGACTACAAAGGCTTTCGCACGGAACAGGCAAGTCTGCGTGAGCAGGGGATTTACCGCGGTATCGGCTTTGCGACCCTGGTTGAGATGACCAACCCCGGTCCGCATACTTATGGACTCGGTGGTGCCCGTATTTCGTCTCAGGATGGTGCCGCGGCGCGTATGGATGCCTCGGGTGCTGTGATCGTGCAGACAAGTATTTCCGAACAGGGCCAGGGCAGCGAGGCGGTGATCCAGCAGGTCACGGCAAGCGCGTTTGGCACCACGCCGGACAAGGTGAAGGTGATATCCGGTGATACGGACAATGTGCCGGTTGGCTGGGGGGCCGGTGGCTCCGGTGGTGCAGGCATTGCCGGCGAAGCCGCGCTACAGGCGGGCAAGGCTCTGCGCCACAACGTGCTCGACGTTGCGGCCATTCTGCTGCAGGCCGAGGCCACGACGCTGGATATTCGCAAGGGCGTTGTTGTGGACCGGGCCACGGGTGAGGAGCGGATGCCGCTCGAAGAGGTCGCTCGTGTGGCCTATTTCCGGCCCGACACGCTGCCTCAGGATTTCCAGTCCGAGATGATGGCAACCCGTCATTACATCCCCAAGAAGTACCCGGTCGCCATGACCAATAGTTTTCAGGCAGTGACGGTTGAGGTCGACCCGGAGATCGGGTCGGTCAAGCTGCTCAAATTCTACTGTGTCGAGGATTGCGGCAAGGTGATCAACCCGCTGCTCGTCGATGAGCAGGTGCGTGGATCGATTGTTCAGGGTATCGGCGGGGTCCTTTATGAGGAGTGCCGCTACGATCTGCAGGGCAATTTTCTGAACGCCAACATGGCCGATTATCTCGTGCCCATGGCCGGCGAGATGCCGGATATCGAAATTGGTCATGTGGAGACTCTGACGAAAGAATCTGAACTCGGGGCGAAGGGCGCGGGCGAGGCCGGCACAGCGGGCGCGCCGGGCGCTATTCTGAATGCGATCAATGATGCGCTTAGTCCGTTCGGCGCGAGTGTTCTGGACCAGCCGGTCAGCCCGGAACGTGTGCTCAAGGCGCTGGGCAAGTATTAGCAAGTCCGGAACGAAGGAGAAATTACATGGCCGATGTCGAAATCATAAGCTCTTCAACCTGTCCGTTCGCCCAGCGCACGCGTATGGCGTTGATCGAAAAAGGGATCGATTTCGATCTCACAGCAATTGATCTCAATGACAAGCCGGACTGGTTTCTGGAAATTTCACCCTACGGCAAGGTGCCGGTGCTGCGTCACAATGGAGCGGTGATCTTTGAATCTGCGGTGATCAACGAGTATCTCGAAGAGGTGTTTCCCGATCGCCCGTTATTGCCCCGCGATCCCGTGCGTCGGGCACAGGCGCGCATCTGGATCGACTTCGCAAATGTCCGGTTTACCCCGCTCGTCTACAAGCTGATGCTGGCACAGGAAGCCGATGCCCAGGCGTCACTGGCCGAACGGCTGACAGACGCCTTGCTGGCCATGGAACATCAGGGTCTCGGTAAGCTGGGTGATGGCTCCTACTGGATGGGTGACGACATCAGTCTCGTCGACCTGACCTTCCTGCCGCATATGCAGCGGCTGGGCGTACTGGCCCATTACCGCGACTTCCACATCCCCGATGAGTGCGTGCTGCTCAAGGCGTGGTTGCAGTTGATGGGCCGCCGTCCATCCGTGACTGAGGGATCTGCCGGGCTTGAGGTCTTGATCGAGAACTGGCGCAAATATGCCGAAAACACCTCGACAGGCACGACAGCAGCAGATATGCGCGCGGCCTAACCTTCCGCGAGCGGACACATGCCCGGGACTGGTGACGGCACCAGCAGGGTTGTTTCCTGTGACACCATCAGCGGGCGGATTTTTGCCAGATGGGCGTCCCATGCGGGGCGCGCGTAGTTCGCTTTGCGGATTTCATCGCGCTGGGCAACGTCGTCGAACTGCCAGATATGGACGATCTGGTTCAGAGGGCCGACATCAGACTGGAAATAGCCGACCAGATGGTCATGCATGCGCGGGTCCTGCGCTGCAAAGCCGCCTTCCTGATAGTGCTTCCAGTATTCAGCTGGTTTACCTGGATTCAGTGTGTAATTGCGGATTTCGAGAATCATCGTGAGACCTTTCGGTGATGGGCGCCGGATCTGGCGGGGGAGGACAGACCTGCGCAGGGGGAATAGGTGCTTTTCGCCAACCCGCATTGTTGTCCCCGGATCAGCCTGATACGCTTTTGCACAAGATAAGCCTTGAACTCCATAGGAGACGACATGGTCCATGTGCGTGAAATGCCTGATCATTTGCGCGACGCGCTGATCAACCAGGAGTTGCCGGAGTACGGCGACACGCCCTGGGTGACTCCCAAGCCGCTCAATGAATGTCGTGTTGCCCTGATTTCGACTGCCGGTCTGCACCGGCGCGAGGATCCGCCCTTTACGCCGGGCGCGGGTGACTATCGGATTATTCCCGATGAATACGACATGGATGCGCTCATCATGAGCCATGTTTCCACCAACTTTGACCGCAGCGGTTTTTATCAGGACGTCAACACGTCCTTCCCGATTGACCGTTTGCGGGAGCTGGCCGACGAAGGTGTGATTGGTTCTGTCGCTGGTCGGCACTTCTCTTTCATGGGGGCGACCCCGCCAACGGTCATGGAGCCGGTGGCGCGCGATCTGGCGAAAGTGCTCAAGGCCGACAATGTCGATGCCGTTGCGCTCGTCCCGGTCTGACCCCAATGCACGCGCGCCGTGGGCGGGCTTGCACATTATCTTGAAGAAGAAGGCATTCCGACGACGCAGATCGCATTGATTCGCAAACATGCCGAAGAAATCAAACCGCCGCGCGCGCTCGCGGTGCCGTTCGAACTGGGTCGCCCGCTGGGTGCACCCAACGAGCCGGAATTCCAGCGTCGCGTTTTGCGGACCTGCCTGGAGCTCCTGGCCCGTGATTCAGGGCCGGTTCTCGAAGACTTCCTGGACAATGCCCCCGGGGCGGATGTCGATCAGGACGGCTGGGCCTGCCCGGTCAACTTTGCGGCACCCATGGATGATATCAGCGATCAGGATCTGATCCGGCAATCGCTGGAACAGGAAATCGCATTGCTGCGACCCTGGTACGAAGAATCCAAACAGACCCGCAAGGGCCGCACCAATTTCGGGATTTCGGGTCAGACCCCGGAAGATATTGCGGCATACCTGGCCGAGGTTGTTATCGCGCGCGAGGATGCAAAATCGCCCATCGCCGGAACACCGCCCCACCTTGCTTTCAAGCACATGGCGGATGACATCCGGTACTTTTACATGGAGGCGGCAATTGCGCGGCCCGATGGTCAGGTAACGGATTTGGAAATCGGTAACTGGCTCTGGGGCGAAACCACCCTCGGCAAGGTTCTGGTGACGATCCGCGACTGGGCTATGGAGACCGAAGAGAAAGGTTTCAAGGCGCTTGCGATCACGGCGATTGTTCCGACCCATCAGAGGCATCGGACGATTCACGGGTAAGGACGCGTTTTGGTCAGACTCAGCGAGTTTCCTGCACAGCACCGGGATCGATACTTCCAGGCTGAGATGCCGGATTTCGGGGAGACGCCCTGGGCGGATGCGCGTTCGCTCCCGGAAAGTCGTATCTGTGTCCTCTCGACTGCCGGGCTGCATGTTCGTGGTGACGCCCCATTCGTAGGCTATGCGGCGGATTACCGGGTCATTCCCGGGGATGCGGATATGGACGATCTGGTGATGAGTCACCTGTCGACCAATTTTGACCGGACCGGTTTTTATCAGGATGTGAATGTTGCCTTTCCGATCGACCGGTTGCGTGAGTTGGCCGAAGAGGGTGTGATTGGGTCTGTTGCCAACCATCATTTCTCGTTCATGGGCGCGACTCAGCCGGCCCGAATGGAACCAGTCGTGAAAGACATGGTTGGTATCCTGAAGGCCGACGGGGTTGATGCTGTCCTGCTGGTCCCTGTCTGACCCTCCTGCACGCGCGCCGTGGGCGGGCTTGCACATTTCATTGAACGGGCCGGTATTCCGACCACCCAGATCAGTCTGATTCGCGCCCATACCGAACAGATCAAGCCGCCACGCGCGCTGGCCGTGCCGTTTGAACTGGGTCGTCCGTTCGGGGCGCCCAATGAACCCGTCTTCCAGCGACGTGTGCTCGAGGATTGCCTCAATCTTCTGGAGCGTCCTGCTGGTCCGGTTCTCGAGGATTTCCCCGATGCACCACCGGGTGAGGCGGCGGCCGCAGAGCAACCGGAAGGCTGGGCCTGCCCGGTCAATTTCGCACCGCCGGTTTCCGAGATGAGCGATGCCGATGTGCTGCATGAGGCGCTACTGCAGGAAGTGGCACTGCTGCGACCCTGGTATGAACAATCAAAAGAAAATCGCAAAGGCCGCTCAGCGTTTGGGATTTCCGAGACGGCGCCGGAGGATATTGTCCGTTTCCTGGCGGACTTTGCAGTGACACCGCTGGATATCCAATCGCCCTATGACGACACGCATGTGATCGTCGCATTCAAACGCATGGCCGACGATTTACGCTATTTTTATACCGAGGCGGCGATTGCGCGTCCGGATGGGCGGGGCAGCGATCTGGAGGTCGCCAACTGGCTCTGGGCAGATACAACTCTGGGCGGACTTCTGGTGGCGGTCCGTGACTGGGCGATGGAATCTGACGACCCGACAACCCTCGAACTCGCGCAAAATGCGATGGTGCCGTTCCACCAGCGGCACCACACCAAACACGGTTGAGAACGTGCCGCTTAGTCTGCGAAGCTCACCAGCGCTGTATGGTCTTTGGGATCAACAACTCTCCCAATGACCGCCGCATCTGGTGCGGCATGCTCCCGAAGCGCTGCGGTGCAATCTTCTGCTTGATGCGCCGGAACGCCAAACAGCAATCCGCCCGAGGTCTGGGGATCGAAGAGCAGCGGCCGGGTTGGATGGGTACTTCTCGGGAAGGCGTGTCCGGCGGAGGCTTCGTTGCCTGGTCGCAACGTGCTTTCGACGCCCGCGAGCGACAGTTCGTGTGCGCCCTCCAGCACCGGGATCGCGTCGAGATTGATTTCCGCAGAAACACCGGACGCATCGAGCATTTCCAGTAAATGGCCGGCGAGGCCGAATCCGGTCACATCCGTGCCGGCGCTCACATTGTGGGTGCGCATGATCTCGACGCAGGGGCGCAATGAGGTTTGCATGGAGGCCAGAGCAGCCTCGATCCAGTTGCCACGCGCATCGGCGCGCATGTCGGCAGCAAACAACACACCGGTCCCGATGGGTTTGGTGAGGATCAGTGCGTCACCGGGTTTCAGACCTCCCTTGCGGATGATGGTCTCCGGCGCGGCATAGCCGTTGATCGTCAGGCCGAAGGCCATCTCGGCCCCTTCGCCGGTGTGCCCGCCGGCAAGAACGGCCCCGGCTTCCGCAAGGGTCTCGGTGGCCCCCGCGAGTAGCTGATAGAGGTCGTCCCCCATCTTGTCGTCCTCCCCATGGGGCAGCATGACAGCGGCCAGAGCTGAGTGGGGGTCAGCACCCATGGCGAAGATATCGCCGAGACAGTGGTTGGCGGCGATACGCCCGAACAGGAAGGGGTCGTCGATAAAGGTGCGGAACTGATCCACGGTCTGAATCAGGGACTTCCCCGGCGGCGGTGTGAGTACGGCGGCGTCATCAGGCGCGTCGAGCCCCTGATCGAGGCCTTCCTTGGCCTGTTTGGGCAGGCGCGAGAGCGCCCGGCGCAACACAGGTGCGGGCACTTTTGCACCACAGCCGCCGCAGCGCATCTCCTCAATCACATCGCCGGTGGCTGTGCCGCCATCATCCATATCTGGCAGGTCCTGATACTTTTCCATCCAGCGCCGGTCGATCCAGTCTTTCCAGCGCCAGACCCATTCGCCCTCCAGCGAAAATGGTCCGCGCGCGGCGATGGCGTATCGCTCACCCGTGGTGATCAGCGCCAGAGTCTGACCTTGCGGCTTGTAGGTTTGAAGCGGTTTGTCTGTCGCCGCGCGCCTCAGGTTCTCGGCCAGATAGGGTCCCTGTCGCACAGCGTAGACACCGGCCTTGGGGAGATTGTGGTTCTCCATGGCGGCGGCGTCGCCAGCGGCGAAAATTTGAGGATGGGATAGGGAGCGAAGCTCATCATCGACCCGGATAAATCCCTCTGCACTGCGCGCCAGGTCGGTGTCGCCCAACCATCTGGGGGCGCCGGCGGATGTGACGAGGATGGCCTGGTCGCTGGCAATGCGCGTGCCGTCGGCCAGAATGACGCTGTTCTCATCGATTTGCGTGGCCATGGCGCCGGTCCGCACATCAACACCCCGGTCGCGCAGGGCGCGGGTCATCTTGCGGCGTGCGGCCGCGTTGTAGCTGGGCAGCAACACGTCATCGGCTTCGATCAGGGTGAAGGAAAAATCTTCTGGCTGCTTTCCAAGCTCGACCGCGGCGCTGCGCAGGCGGTGGCTCAGGGCCAGAACGAGTTCGACGCCACCGGCACCGCCGCCGATCACGGCCAGCCGAAATCCACCGAAATGGGCGCGAAGTCGGTCGGTCAGGGCCTCATAGGAATCCAGAAAGCGGTCAATGGGTTTGACGGGGAGGGCGTGCTCGACCCCGGCGATGCCATGGGTTTCAGGGGTGGATCCGGTGTCGATCGACAACAGGTCAAAAGCCACGGGGGGGCGATCGACCACAGCAACCTGGTTGTTAGCAAGATCCAGACCGATGGCCGGCGCATGAATGAGGCGTGCACCGGCAAACGCGGCCAGTGGGCGCAGGTCTATATGGGCCTCGGCCTGAGAGTAATGTCCGGCGATATAGCCCGGGATCATGCCGGAGTAGGGCGTCAGCAGATCGCGCGCGACCAGAGTCAGGCGGACACCGGGTTCGGGTTTCATGCCGAAGCGCTTGAGAACGTCCACGTGGCTGTGGCCGCCGCCGACCAGAACGATATCGCGGCGAATGGGAACCGTTGGAGTCATGGGTTATCGAATTCGCCGGTGTTGTTCGCGTGCGGGTCGTATTCCGTGAAACTGCGCCAGCACGGAAATTGGCGGAAGAGGGTGGGAGTCGAACCCACCAGGCACGTCTAACGCCCCTCACCGGTTTTGAAGACCGGGCGCCCCACCGGGGAACGGTCCTCCTCCAC
>JABJAG010000130.1 GCA_018666195.1 Alphaproteobacteria bacterium | reverse complement strand
GGAAGATCCGACCCTGCGGTTTGATTTCCCCAATCCGAATGAATTACGTCCGCCTTTGATCGTCGCTGATGATGCAGCTGTGGGTTATGTGGCTGATACTCCGGTGCTCTCGAAGTTGAACTTCCGTATCGATCCCGATGACCGGATCGCGTTTCTCGGCCGCAACGGCAACGGGAAGACGACGCTCGCACGCTTGCTGGCAGGACAACTCCCCGCGATGGCGGGTGAGATGACATCAAGTGGCAAGCTGAAGGTTGGCTATTTTGCGCAGCATCAGGTCGAAGAGCTTGTCGCCGATGACACGCCGCTCGATCATATGTCCCGCCTGCTAAAGAGTTCCAAGCCCGGCGATGTTCGCTCGCAGTTGGGTCGGTTCGGCTTTTCGGGAGAAAAAGTGCACCTGGAAGTGAAGAAGCTTTCGGGCGGGGAACGTGCCCGACTGGCACTGGCTCTTATCACCCGGGATGCACCACACATTCTGATCCTTGATGAACCGACCAACCATCTTGATGTGGATGCCCGCGAGGCACTCGTGCAGGCGCTCAACGCCTATGATGGTGCTGTGGTGATGGTCAGTCATGATCGGCATTTGCTGGAGATGACGGCAGATCGCCTCGTACTCGTTGCTGATGGACATGCGGAAGAATTTGCAGGCAGCCTCGATGACTACCGGGATATTCTTTTGGGGCGCGGCGGCAAGAAATCCGATGATGTTGTCACGGAGAAGAAGCCCAAGAGCGGCAACCGCAAGGATGAGCGCCGGGCAGCCGCGCAGGCGCGGGAGAAGACCAAGCATTTACGCTCCGCGGCCCGCGAGGCTGAGAAGGGGATGGCACTTCTCACCGAACAGCGTAAGGCCATTGATCAGGCCATGTTTGATCCCGATAGCGCGTCAAAACCCTATCAGGGACAATCCATGTCGGATCTGATGAAGCTTCGTGGCGAAGTTGAAAAGAAGCTCGAACGGGCTGAAGTGGTCTGGCTTGAAGCGAGCGAAGCGCTTGAGGGTATCAGCGCCGACTAGTCGGAGTTGCCCGCACCGATATCCCAGAATAGCCCGGCCATGACCTGAAGCCCTTCGCGGGCTACGGATTCGAGCATGTGCTCGTTGGGCGCGTGCTGGTTACACCCCGCATAGGAGTGGGGCACCCAGACCGTTGGCAGCCCAAGCACTTCGGAGAAGATGTCGTTGGGAATGCCACCACCGATATTGGGCACAAGTGCAGCTGGTTTCCCCAGAGTCTGGGCGAAGGACTCCCGGGTCATTTGAACCCAGGCATTGTTGTGGTCCTGTCGGGTGGCCCGCATGCCGACCATCCGGGTGGGGGTTACCGTGACGTCTTCAAAGCCATGTTTGTCCAGATAACGCCGCAGCGCGGGAAGCACGTCATCCGGGTTGGTGCCAACCACATAGCGCAGCTGGCAAACAGCGCGCGCTTCGGGGGCAATGGCGTTCTGCGGTTTGGCAGGATCGCCGAGTTCCAGCGCAAGGACGGCGAAACTGTTCCAGCCATAGACACGTTCTTCCGGGGACAATCCATCTTCGCCCCAATCTGAATCGATCTCAGGGGCGCCGGGACCACCGGCGACTTTGATCTCCGACAGGATCTCGCGGATGTCCGGCGTCAAGCTTGTCGGGCGCCATTCCGGTACCGTGATCTGCCCGCGTGCATCGGTCAGGCTGGCCAGTGCGTGGGACATCACGGTGCCCGGGTCGCGGAGCAAGCCGCCCCAGTTTCCTGAATGGTGTGCCCCGACACGCAGTTTCAGGGCGAGTTCAAAATTGATCAATCCGCGCGATCCCAGAACGATGGTGGCGCGCGCGGGATCAAGGCGCGGCCCGTCCGAAGCGATCAGCACGTCGGCATGAAGCAGGTCCTGATTTTGCTCACAGAAGGCCCGGAGCCCGCGTGAGCCCATTTCCTCATCGCTTTCCAGCAGCAGGGTGCAGTTGAACCCCAGTGCGCCCCGTTCTTCGATGACCGCGCGCAACCCACCCAGATTGGTCCAGTGCTGGCCTTTGTTGTCTGCTGTACCACGTCCGTAGAGGCGGCCATCCTTTGTCGTGAGTGCCCAGGGGGCAAGGCCTGCGGCCCAGCGGTCATCCTGGCCCACCACGACGTCACCATGGCCGTAAATCAGAACAGTGGGCAGGGCGTCGCCTTCGTGTCGTCGTGCGACAAGAATAGGCCCGGCATCGGGTTCGGGATTCTCGAAGAGGTCTGCTTTGAACCCGATTGCGGCCAGGTCCGGCCCAATCGTGGTGTCAAAATAATCGGCGAGCGCCGCATGGGCGTTGGGCAGTTGGCTCTGGGTGGGGTGTGCCACCAGGCGTGCAAGCCCGGCGGCAAAATCACCACTGTCAAAATGCTGCGCGGCGCGCGCGACAGCGCCGTCGCGCTTACCGGTCATGGCTGTATGCCCTGACTTAAGCGGCTTCGTAGGATTCGCGCGAAACGGTCATCAGATCCTTGCCTTCGATCCGGATCAGTCGCGTGTCACCGTCACGCTTGGGCGAATGCAATTGCCCGGTGGGATAAACAACCGCCATGCCGGGGGCCAGATCATAGGATTTGGCTGGCTTTACCTTGCCGGGCTGATCGCCCTGCGGCTCGGTAAGCTTGTCGTATTCGGTCATCACCGTCAGGCCGGTGGCCTGGCCATAAATGGCCCAGGTGTTGCCGTGGTCATGGGGCGGCGCTTCATTGGCCCCGGTGAAGACATGGGCGCAGATGCAGAAACCCAAATCAGGGTCTTCGTACAGGACGGTGCGATTGGTCGTGTTGTCCGGCCCTAGATGGGCGCTGACAAAGCTGTCATCGGCGAGATATTTTTCGGTCACCAGACGAACCTGATCGAGACTTTCATCGCTTGATCCGTTTGAAAGGATATCCCTGCATTCATTGGCAAAAGTGTCGATATTCTGGCTCATGGTCTCATCATCGCTATTTTTGGACAGGGCGCTATCATGCCCTGAAGAAGACCGTTGCTCAATACACATTATAATTTTGTAGAATATTGACATGACAAACCTTGATTCCCGTTCGCTTCGCGCAACCCTGCAGGATGGTGCTGAACTGGCTTTGATCGATGTGCGCGAACAGCGCGAGTTCGGGGGGTGCCATCTTTTTCATGCCGTCAATACGCCGCTGAGCCGACTTGAGCCGGAGGTGATGCGATTGGTGCCGCGTCGATCGACCCGGATCGTGGTGACTGCTGGTGGCATCCTGGGTCTGGTGGAGCAGGCGGGCGCCGTTCTGTCCGGTCTGGGATACACCGATGTCAGCGTGTGTGAGGATGACCCAGAAGCATGGAAGGTTGCGGGTTTCACGCTCTATTCCGGGATAAACGTGCCGAGCAAGGCCTTTGGGGAAGCGGTGGAGCATCATTTCGGGACCCCATCGATTGATGCGCAGACACTCCATGCCATGCAGGCGCGCGGCGAGGATCTGGTTGTGCTCGATTCACGGACCTATGCCGAGTACCACAACATGAACATACCCGGCGGTGTCAGTGTGCCGGGCGGTGAACTCGCTTATCGGGTGCGGGATTTTGCGCCGCAGGCGGAGACAACCGTGGTGGTGAATTGCGCCGGGCGAACCCGCAGCATTGTCGGCGCGCAGTCTGTGATTAATTCGGGCGTTCCCAATCGTGTGGTGGCGCTGGAAAACGGCACCATGGGCTGGCATCTCGCCGGGCTGGAACTCGAGCACGGACGAGACGACCGCTTTCGTGCCGGTGATCCCGACACGATGCAGGCCGCAGCCACAATGCGTGACGAAGTTGCGAAGGCCTATGGCGTATCCACAATCGATCTGCAGACTCTCGATGTGTGGCGGGGTGAATCCAGCACGCGCACGCTCTATCTGCTCGATGTGCGCGATCCGGCCGAGTTCGCAGCAGGCCATCTGGCCGGTTCTCGCTCGGCGCCCGGTGGTCAGCTTGTGCAGGCAACGGATTTTCAGATCGGCGTGCCTCGCGGGCGGATTGTGCTGATCGATGACAACGGCATCCGCGCGACCATGACAGCCCATTGGCTCGTGCAGATGGGCTTTCCAGATGTTCACGTCCTCAAGGACGGTGTCGCAGATCGGGATGACCTCGAAACAGGACGTGAAAACAATGTGTTATTGCGTTCCGGGCCGGAGATCCCGCCCGCGGAACTGGCCGCCCGGCTGGGCCACGACGATGTGGCGGTGCTCGATCTCGGAGAAAGCCGGGTCTATCGCAAATCTCACATACCGAGCGCCATCTGGGCGATCCGAACCCGGACACCACACGTAGTGGCTGACCTGTCTGACAAAAGCCTGATTGTCCTGACGTCAGAAGACGGATCATTGGCACATCTGGCCATCGCCGAGATTGCCGCGTTGACGAATGCCGAAGTGCGGGTACTTTCCGGCGGTACGAATGCCTGGTTGGCGGCAGGACATCCCGATGAAAGCAGTCCGACCGTTCCAGCTGATGACGCATGCGTCGATGTCTATCTGCGGGCCTATGACCGGAACACTGATGTCGAAGCGAAAATGCAGGAGTATATTGACTGGGAGATCGCGCTGATTGATCAGATCGCCAACGACCCCGATGTGCAGTTTCATCTCGGACCAACCGCGTAAGGCGCGCGGGGTTGCAACTTTAAGACCACTTGATTTCGGACGCGCCGCACGTCCCAATGGTCCCATGAGAAGTTCCGGTCATGATCTCGATGCAGTCCGCGCGACGCTCCTCGTTGAAATCGAGACATTGCGGGGTTCCAGCACGTCCACGGCTGACAAGCGAATGCCAGTGACGCTCGACCAGCAAAGCGTGGGACGGCTATCGCGCATGGATGCGCTCCAGGGGCAGGCCATGGCCAAGGCCGAGGAAGAGCGACGGCAACAAAGGTTGCGATTGATCGACGCGGCGCTCCAGCGTATCGACGAGGGTGACTACGGTTACTGTGTGTGGTGTGGAGATGACATCCCTGCGAAACGGCTGGCGTTCGATCCGGCAGCCGCACAATGCGTCGATTGTGCAAATTGAAAACGTTACTGTTCTTGCCTGAAGGAAACGAGTTATGCGTCGCCAGCGAAATGTGAAAGTCCTCGCCACGCTTGGACCTGCCAGTTCATCCGAAAAGATGATTCGTGCGTTATTCGAGGCCGGCGCAGATGCATTTCGTTTGAATATGAGCCATGGCACCCATGACGGTGTGCGGGACATGTACTATCGCATCCGCAAGGTTGAGGCCGACCTCGGACGCCCGATCGGGATTCTTGCAGATCTGCAGGGCCCCAAGCTACGCGTGGGCGAGGTCGCTCCCGACACAATGTTGGAGGATGGTGCGGAGTTTCGCCTGAACCTGAAGCATGGTGTTGGTGATTCCGCTGCTGCCGAGTTGCCCCACAAGGAAATTTTC
>JABJAG010000020.1 GCA_018666195.1 Alphaproteobacteria bacterium | reverse complement strand
TCGCGTCTGCTGACCACCGGTGGTGTCGTCAACCTGATCACCGAATCGGTGGGCGGTGCGGGGATCGACCCGAATATCGCCGTGGTCATGATGATCGTGATCTGGCTGGTTCTGGGAACGCTGCTCGATTCCGGTTCGATCATTCTGCTGACCGTGCCGATCTTCTGGCCCATCGCGCAGAACTTCGGATACAACGAATACGCCTTTGCGATCATCGGCATTCTGGCGATTGAGGCTGGTCTGCTGACCCCGCCTGTCGGACTGCTGGTCTACGCTGTGAAGGGGTCTGTCCCCGACAGAACGGTCCAATTGGGCGAGATTTTTGCGGGCTCGATACCATACTGGCTGTTGATCCTCGTGGTCATGGTGATCGTCTGGCTGGTGCCCGATCTGGCCACCATTCCGATCACCTGGAGTTCGGATATCCAGTTTAATCACCAAATCGGAATCTTCCGATGAACTGAACATCAGTTCAGGTTAGAATTACGGCGGCGCCCTCAAGTGAAGGCGCCGCCGTTTTTCGTTTGAAAGAGAAGTTCAATCAAGACGCATTGAAGGAAGTGGCATGAGCGATATCGAAAATGTGTCCCGCGAAGACATGATGAAGCGGGTGGCCTACTGGAAAGATCAGAAACCCAATCCCAATATGTTTGTGGATACGCGTATTCCCGAATATGCGCGTGATCTGTATTCGATTATCGGCTCAGGCGTGTCAGAGGATGCCGACAATCCGGTGGCGATCACCGATGTGGAAGGGTTTCACATCGCCTATATCGGCGCTGAGCCCGGCAAAGGTGCACCCTTTCATTCGCATCCGACGGTAGAAGTCTTTATCCCGTTGACCGGGACATGGTCAGTCTATTGGAACGAAGGTGACGACCGGGAAGAGGTTATCCTGGGGCCGATGGATTGTATTTCGGTGCCCCCGAAAGTGATGCGAGGATTTCGCAACGAAGGTGACGCACATGCGCTCATGATCGGGATTGTGGGCGGTGATGAAGCCACAAAGGTTGATTGGCCGGAAAACATTCTCGAACAGGCGCGTGCTACGGGACTGACGCTGGACGATGAGGGAAATATTATTGAAGTTGCCGCTGCCGAGTAGGGAGAGCCGATCGCAAAAAGCAAAACGGGCGCCGAGGCGCCCGTTTGTGTTTCTGGAGATATGGTGCCGGCGTCGACTATCCGCGGCGCTCCTCGGCGACCCGTTCGATAGCATCGACAATGGCCTGATAGCCCGTGCAGCGACAGTAGTTTCCGGAGATGAATTCCCGAATTTCCTCGCGAGAGGGTGAATCGTTCTTCTTCAGAAGTTCCTGTGCCGTCAGCAGCATCCCGGGCGTACAGAAGCCGCACTGAACGGCGTTACGCTCGTGGAAGGCCTTCTGCAGATCGGCGATCTCGCCAGCATCTGACAGGCCTTCGATGGTTTCGACTTCAGAACCTTCAGCCTGTGCGGCCAGCATCAGGCAGCCGCGCACGATTTCGCCATTTACGCGGATGGTGCACGCACCACAGACACCGTGCTCACAGCCAACGTGACTGCCGGTCAGTTCCATGTCGTAGCGAACGAAATCCACAAGGTTGGTGCGGGCGGGGATGCGGCGGCTGACCTGCTGGCCATTCACCTTCATCGTAATATCGACGTTTTGATCCATCTGTCCTTCTCCGCTCTAGGAGGCGAGTTCTGCGAGCGCGCGCTTGGTCAGCACACGCGCAAGATGCATTTTCATTTCAGCCGGGCCATTCAAGTCAGGCATCGGATCCAGGTCGGCATTCAGAGATTCCTGTGCCTTCTTGATCGTGTCCTCATTGTTGGGTTGGCCATTCAGCGCAGCGCTGGCGCTTTTCGCCAGAATAGGCTGGTCGCCGGCGCCAAAGAAGCCCACGCGCATATCGGCAAAGCTGTCGCCTTCCAGACGGCCCTGAACGGCGATACCGACCATCGCGTAGTCGCCGTGACGACGTGCCAGCTCCATAAAGGCGGTGCGCTCGCCGTCCTTGATGACCGGAATTTCCGCGCCGACCAGCAACTCGTTTTCTTTCAGGTCGGTTTCGAACAGGCCCTGGAAAAAATCATCTGCTGCGACCGTGCGTTGCCCGTTGCGTCCCTGCAGGACGAACCGTGCACCGAGTGTGCGCGTGACGGCGGGCAGTTCTGCTGCCGGGTCGGCAAAGGCCACCGAGCCACCGAAGGTGCCGCGGTTGCGGATCGCCTGATGGGCGACATGGGGCATGGTCTTGGCAATGAGCGGGGCGTAGGTCTGGACATCAGCGGATTCGAGAACCTGAGAATGCCGGGCGAGGGCACCGATTTTCAAGGTCTCGCCATCGCAGGAAATATCCGACAGACCATCAAGGTGGTTGATGTCGACCAGAACTTCCGGGGCGGAGAGGCGCATGTTCAATGTCGCCATCAGGCTCTGGCCCCCGGCCAGAATTCGAGCATCGTCTCCATGCTCGTCGAGCAGGTCAAACACCTGATCCAGCGTTTCTGTTCGGACATATGCAAATGGTGCGGGTTTCACTCGTATCTCCCTCAAGACCATCTTTGGTCGCCATCCGGATTTCGTGTCGACCCGGAACAGCTGTTGTCTATTTCGTTATTGGACCCAAGTCTATGCGAATGGAGGCGTGATGCCTATGTTCACGTAGAATGATTTCGACATTTTTTGGAGGCCAGATCATGGCAGTTGCAAAAGTTCAGGTAAAAAGTGCGAAGTACACGATGGTTGGTGAGGCCGTATCCCATTCCCGCACAGATATCAGCGTGCGCGACGTCAAGGTTATTACTGATGAGCCGCTCGAGCGTGACGGCACGAATGTCGGCGCTTCCCCGACCGAGACCATGATGGCTGCGCTTGTTGGTTGCACCAACAATGTGGCAACGCGGATCGCGCATCATCAGAAGCTGAACTTCGAAATTGCGTCGATCGAGTGTGATGTCGAGTTTGATCGCCGTGGCGTCATTCTGGCAGAACCGATTGATGTCCCGTTTCCGAACATCACCCTGACGATCAATGTGAAGACAGATGCAACGCCGGAACAGCTTGCTGAAGTCGAGAAAATGCTGCCGATTTACTGCCCGGTCTCCAAAGTCTTCCGTGAAGCGGGCACCAATGTCGTCGAGAAGTGGAACGTCGTCGACTAACTGTCAAAGACGGATAAGGACAGATCATGGCACTCACAATCTGGGGACGGCATACGTCGTCAAATGTGCAGAAACTCCTTTGGGGGTGCACCGAAATGGGTGTTGCCTACGATCGCCCCGATATGGCGGGCGCGTTCGGGTTCACCGAGGAATATCTGGCGATGAACCCGAACCGTCTTGTGCCGACCATAGATGACGATGGTTTCATCCTGTGGGAGTCCAATGCCTGTCTGCGCTATCTGGCGGATAAGCATGGCCGCGGTACTCTCTGGCCCGAAGACCCGTATGTTCGCGCCGACGCGGACCGCTGGATGGACTGGCAAACGGCTACATTCTGGCCGGCGCTGCGACCTGTTTTTCATCAACTGATCCGAACACCGACAGATCAGCAGGACCGTGATCTGATCGACCGCAGCGTGAAGCTGGCCGGAGAGATCACGGCTGTCCTCGATCATTTCCTTGCAGGACGTGATTTTGTAGCCGGTGACCAGTTCACGATGGGAGACATTCCCATCGGGGGCGTGATCTACCGTTGGTACGAGATGGATATTGCCCGGCCCGATCGTCCGAATGTACGCAAATGGTACGAGCGTCTTGCCGAACGCCCGGGCTATGCCGAGCACATCATGATCCCGCTGGAATAGCCCAGAGGTCTCTGATTGCGGCAAGCCGCAATCAGAGAAACTTAGACATCCGGGTGGCCTCTAGTCCCAGAGAATCTCTGATGCCATCGCAGCACCTTCAGACATTGCCTTGAACTTCATCCAGACGATGTTGCGATCTACCTGAACGCGCCCGGCGAAGGTGCCGAAGCCGCAATCGCCGCCCACGATGACATTTTCCCGTCCGACAACGCTCGCGTAGTTCTGAATACGGTCGCTGACCAGTTCGGGGTGCTCGACGAAGTTTGAGGTCGTGTCGATGACGCCCGGGACGATGACCTTGCCTGCGGGGAGTTCCACATCACGCCAGACTTTCCATTCGTGCTCGTGACGCGGATTGGCTCCCGGGAATGACACGGCCCCGGGTTTGGCCGACATGATGATGTCG
>JABJAG010000129.1 GCA_018666195.1 Alphaproteobacteria bacterium | reverse complement strand
CACCGCGCGGAAATAGACGATCAGTCCGACCGACAGGTAATAAAGGATCGCAGGAATGACCGCGATTTTGACAATATCGAAATACGGGGTTTCGGTCAGCTCAGCGAGCAAGAACGCACCCGCGCCCATGATCGGGGGCATGTAAGCACCCCCTGTCGAGGCGGCAGCTTCAACACCACCGGCAAAAGCCGGGCGGTAGCCGACCCGCTTCATCAGCGGAATGGTGAGCGTGCCCGTGGTCATCACATTGGCCACGCCACTGCCCGAAATCATACCGAACAGGCCTGAACTGACAACCGCAGCAAGCCCGGGACCACCGGTCTTTGCGCCGGTTAGCCGGTACGCGGTGTTTATGATGACAGCCCCAAGCCCCGTCTTTTCAAGGAACGCGCCGAGAATGACAAAAATAACAATGAAGGTCGCAAACACATTGGTGATCAGACCAAACATGCCCTCGGTTGAGGCTATCAGAAAGTCCATGACCTCCTCTGCCGGGAAGCCAGGATGGTTCAGGATCCCAGGCATTACCTGCGCGATATCCTCGAACGCATAGATGAAAAACAGGAAACCAATCAGCGGGATCAGCGGACCGACAATCCGTCGCGCGATCTCAAAGCTAACCGACACCATCATGACGGCATAAATAAACAGAAGCGCCGGAATCGGGCGCCCCGAGGCGACCCGAAGGTCCTGCACATTGGAGACCCACCAGAGGACGGAGAAAATGATGCATACAATGAAAAGAATGTCGGAAATCGAAAATCCATCGCCGATCTTCTTGCGAAGGCCTTCGAAGAAATAGAGCGCAACACCGAATGCCGCGCCAATGAATGCGACCATGCGAACGGTACCGTCAAAATACTGATCCCAGCGCGTCGGCGAGTCAGAGACCTGCCAGTGAATCCAGATGGCGATCGCCCCACCGAGCATGGCCAGATTGACGATGCCGAACAGTTCATCGAGCCAGATGACACGTTCACGAATGGAATAATGTCGGTTCTTGAAGGCGAGCAGCGACATGACGCCGGTACCGAGGATAAATGTGCCTCGGAAAACTTCCTCAACCGGGGGCCCGAAAAACGAGATGTGAATGAAGAAATAGGCATATGCGACGGCAATAACCGAAAAGGCCGGACGGACAATTCCCGCCAGACCGCGCGGCGGTGTCATCTCGTCGGCGATAATACCGATTTTCGTCAGTACTGAGAGTGTGGTGATGGCCATTGTCTACTTCCCCCCCCCGAGAGTGTTTCGCCCGGGTACTTGATACAGATGCGAACAAGGGCGCGAAGTAAGTTTGAACCTACTTCGCGCCCCGCTGCACTTTAACTACGTGTTGTCTGGAAAAATTCCTGACTAGAACGCCGCGACCGGAACACCGGCGATGTCGAAACCGCGGGACTTCCAATACGTGGCAGCTGACGGATGCAGCGGAATACCAAGTGCCTTCAGATTGGCGAAGTTACCGTTCAGGGTCTTCCAATAGCCTGCAACTGCAGCAAGCTTCTTCAGATTTTCCGGATCAGCTGTGGTTTCCAGCATGGCGGTAATCGCTTCATCCGACATGGACTTGTTGGCGAGCCAATACACGTCATACGCAATCGAACGAGCTGGCTCAGTCATGCCTTTCACGTCCGCCTGCACCGGGATGGTGACAGCCGCATAGAACGGGCTGCTCTTGATCACTTCGGCCTGCTCGGCTTCAGACAAGCTGATGTAGCGAACGGGCTTGGAAATAGACAGCTGGGTCAGAGCCGGGATCAAGAACGGTGCACCGGCTGAGCAGAACACGTCGATCTGACGATCGCCGAGCGCACGCGCGGAGTCACTGAAACCGAGGTTGCGGGTATCGATCTCATCGATGATGCCAGCACCCGCCATGATGTTCTTGCAGTTCACGTTACTGCCTGAACCCTTGTTCAGCAGGTTAACGATCTTGCCCTTCATGTCCGAGTAGGTCTTGATCGGACTGTCGGCGAGAACCGCAACGATCTGGGTCTGCTTACGCACGTTGGCGATGATGCGGAAATCCTTGAGGGCTCCATCTTCCTTGAACAGACCAATGCCGTTCCAGGCCTGGAAGACCTGACCAACATGGCCCCAGGCCGTGTCGAATTTGCCATAGGCAGTACGGCGAACATTGTCGACCGAGCCGTTTGAAGGCGAATAGTTGAACTTGAACTTGTCACCAAGCTCGGAATTCAGCAGCTGGGCGCCAGCGCTGACTGAAGGATGCCAGCCGCCGCCTGCGGGGCCGCCACCGATACGATACTGCTCAGCTGCATGCGCTGACGTCGCAAGAACGACGAAACTGGCGGCAGCAACAAGTGTGCTCTTAAACTTCATTTGGGGTTCCTCCCGTTAGACCTGCTTCTGTTGAGCAGAGGATTGCGAACCAGTTGCCGACTCAATTTGCGAACCGGTTCCGTATTTCCTTTAGTGGCAAAACGATGCCAGTGACAGGTTCAGAGATCAAGTCAATATGTCAGGATAAATCCCCCTGGAGTGACTTTTTCAATTCCTATGCGGGCGACGCCATTGCAGGTGTGGGCCCGATGTCGATAGGTTTGGCACACCGACGAGAATTTGTTTGAGGCAAGCATCATGACCGAAATCATCCGTGAGACGATCACCACCCCCGACGCCTGGGCGGGCCCACAGATTCAGAGCGATGATCGCTGGCTATATCACCTCAGCGAAGACGAAATCGCCGAGCTCGATTCAGCCCTGCAGACCGTTAAGGCAGCTGGCCTCGAAATCCCGTTTTCAGCCGACGCGTTCCCGATCCCCAATTTCAAAGCCCGCCTCGACGAGCTGATCTCCCGGGTGACGGACGGGCTTGGGGTGATCCTGATCCGCGGCATGCCACGTGAGCGCTACACCAACGAGGAATGTGGCCTGATCTACTGGGGCCTTGGTGTCCATATGGGACGCCCGGTTTCGCAAAATTCCCGCGGACATCTGCTGGGCAATGTCACCGACGAGGGCAAAACCCTCGCCGACCCCAACGCACGTGGCTACCAGACCAAGAACCGGCTGGATTTCCACTGCGATCAGCTGCCGGTCGATTTGCTGGGTCTGTTTTGCCTGCGGACGGCCAAAACCGGGGGCACCAGCTACCTGGTCAGCGCGCCCGCGGTACACAATGTGATCCTCGAAGAACGCCCGGATCTTCTCGACGTGCTTTACGCACCTTTCCATGTGGATTGGCGCGGCGACCACCCGGAAGGCGGCCAGCCCTGGTACGATGTGCCAATGCTGACCGCGCGGGACGGCAGAATCGCCGCCCGGGTGACCAACCGCTCGTTCATGGAATCTGTCTCGCGCTACGGCGAAGAATTGAGCCTGAGCGAGGCCCAGCGCGAAGCCCTGGACGTCTTCCAGGAAAT
>JABJAG010000128.1 GCA_018666195.1 Alphaproteobacteria bacterium | reverse complement strand
GCGCAAGCGGCGCCCCGCCATACCAATGCCAGATCTCGGCTGTATCGATCACCCGGTGCCAGGCCGAAACTTCCCCGGCCGCCAGCAGATAATAAATCGAAGAACACGCGCCGCGATTGTCATTGTCCCCGTCGCGGAAGGTCTCAATATAGTGCCCGCCTTCCGGGTGCAGCTGCATATCGAGCAATTTCACCACATCGGTTGCAGACAGTCCCTGAAGCTCCATCCCTATGCCTCCGGGTCGGTCTCGGTCATGGAGGCGCGTTGCGCGAAGGCGGCAAACCAGGTTGCAAGTTTGGGGTGAGAGCCACGCCAGTCTATTTCGGCAAATCGAAAATCTCGATAGCCGAGGGCACAGGCCACGGCGATCTGGCCGATGGTGATCGAACCTTCGAGATCGGTGATCTCGCTTTCCAATTGGTTCAGTGCTTCATCGACAGACAACTCCTGCCGGTCGATCAGTTTCTGTGCAACGGCATCGCCTTCGTGGAACATACCTTCCATACGGATGAGCACAGATGCATCCAGAATACCGTCTGCCGCGGCAAGCTGGCGAAGTGCGGTCCAGCGTTCGGGGCCTGATGCCGGGTAGGTCTTGATGTCACCCTGAGCGTCGAGATACTCGCAAACCACATTTGACTGATAGAGCGCTGGACCGTCGTCGCGGATCAGGGCCGGGACTTTGCCAACCGGATTGACATCGCGGTAGCCGTCCGGGTCTGCCCATGGGTTGATTTCTTCCATCTCGATCTTGCTAGCCATTCCGGATTCAATGGCGGTCGCGCGTGCTTTGCGGGCGTAAGGAGAGGCGCCGGAATAAATCAATTTCATCGAAAATCCTTTCGGCCACGTTGCAGCAGCCTGTGTTTGGGTTACCGCAATTATACGGTGCCGTATCGTCTGTCGTCACCTGTGGTAACGTTCAGGTATGTCTCTTGATGTTGTCGATATTCGCGACTTTTACGCGACCAGTCTGGGGATTGCAGCGCGCCGTATGGTGCGGCGTCAGTTGCGTGCTTTGTGGCCAGATGTGTCCGGGATGAATGTTCTGGGTTTTGGCTATGCGACGCCATACTTGCATACATTCATGGATGAAGCAGATCGGGTTTGCGCGGTGATGCCGAACCGGATGGGGGTTCTGCCCTGGCCCAGCCGTGCGGTGGGCGAACAAAACCTCGCCATGGTGGCCCGGGAAGATGAAATCCCTCTGCCGGACCTTTCCGTGAATCGTATCCTGATGGTGCACGGTCTCGAATCCACCGAGAACGCGCGACTACTGTTGCGCGAGATGTGGCGAGTGCTGTCGGATGGCGGTCGGCTGATGGTCGTGGTGCCCAATCGCCGTTCGATCTGGGCGCGTGCGGATCACACGCCGTTTGGTCATGGGCACCCGTATTCGATGGAACAACTCAACCGTGCTCTGCGTCAGTCTCTTTTCACGCCTGTTCATGAGCATCGCGCATTGTTCTTCCCACCATCCCGTCGACGGTTTTGGCTGACGGCCGCGCCAGCCTGGGAGCGGCTGGGAGAACGTTGGTTCAGTCCGCTCGGTGGCGTTGTGATTGTGGAGGCCACAAAACAAATTTACGGAGGGCAGGAAGCAGGTCAGAAACAGCGGCGGCGCGCTTACGCGCCCGCGCCATCCGGGCAAGTCGCGCGGGTACCTATTTCCGAGTGATCACGAAGACGGCCTGCTCGGTCAGCAGGTTTGACCAATGGCCGATGCGGCCTCGTGTGTTGGCCTTGCCATGACCGTCGATGGTTACAATTCGCTCGGTCTTCAAGCCAAGTTCAGCCAGAAGATCAGTGAAATCGGTGAGGGTGAAAAATCGGATATTCGGAGATTCGTACCAGGTGTAAGGCAGGCTTTCGGAGTTTGGACTGCGACCCCGGAACGCCAGAACGGAACGGATCCGCCAGTATCCGAAGTTTGGGAAGCTGACGACAGCGCAACGCCCAATCCGCAGCATCTCACCCAGCACACCTTTGACATCAAAAATCGCCGGTAGAGTCTGCGACAGGATCACGTAGTCAAAAGCGTTGTCGGGGTAATTGTGGAGGTCTGTCTGAGCATCTCCCTGAACCACGGCAAGCCCACGCGAAACGCAGCCATTCACACCTTCCTGACTTAACTCAATCCCGCGCCCGTCGACTTGCCGGTCATGCACCAGAAGGTCGAGCAGAATGCCGTCACCGCAGCCGACATCGAGCACGCGGCTGCCGGGTGTGATCATCTCGGCGATGAGTTGCTGATCGATACGAATGCGTGCGGCATTGTTGGTTTCGGTTGGTGTCATGATGCGCTCGCCAGCTTGCGTTGGTCCGCAGCGCCACGCAGAAAACCCGAGAGAATTCGGAAGAATTCGGGCTCTTCCAATAGAAAGGCATCATGACCGGATTCGGTCTCGATTTCAACGAAACTGACTGAGGCCGCGACAGCGTTCAAGGCGTGCACGATCCGGCGGGACTCGCTTGTTGGGAACAACCAATCGGAGGTGAAGCTGATCAGGCAAAACCGTACCGGCGAATCTTCGAATGCCGGGGGCAGGTTGTCGTTGTATTCGGCCGCCAGATCAAAATAGTCCATGGCACGGGTGATATAGAGATATGAGTTCGCATCGAACCGCTCAACGAAAGAGCGGCCCTGATGGCGCAGATAGCTCTCGATCTGGAAATCTGCGTCAAAGCCGAATGTAATCGCCTGCCGATCCTGCAGGTTACGACCGAATTTCGTGTGCAATGCAGAATCTGAAAGATAGGTGATGTGGGCAGCCATGCGTGCTACGGCGAGGCCGCGCTCGGGTGCATCATTGTCGTCGTAATAGTCGCCGCCAGCCCATTTGGGGTCCGCCATGATTGCTTGGCGCCCAACTTCGTGGAACGCGATGTTTTGTGCGGAATGACGCGCCGCGCCCGCGATGGGAATCGCGCAGTACACCATTTCGGGATAGCGTGACGCCCATTCCAGTGTCTGCATGGCACCCATGGAGCCACCGATCACGGCAAAGAGTTGCGTGATGCCCAAATGCTCGACCACCAGCCGTTGGGCAGCAACCATATCGGTGATGGTAATCAGCGGAAAATTCAAGCCAAATTGCTTGCCCGTGCGTGGGTCAATATCCTTTGGTCCCGCTGAACCCATGCAGCCTGCAAGCACGTTCACACATATGACGAAGTAGTCGTCGGTGTTGATGGTCAGGCCCGGGCCGACAAGTCGCTCCCACCATCCCGGACGTCCGGTCACCGGATGCGATTCTGCGACATACTGGTCACCGGTCAGTGCGTGACACACCAGGATGGCGTTCGATTTGTCCGCGTTGAGGACACCATAGGTCTGATAGGACACAGTGAACGGGCCGAGCAGTTGGCCGGAAACCAGACGCATCGGGACGTCCGCACCCAAAACGAGACGGTGACCCGGCAGATCTGTGACTGTGGGTTCCACTGCGATGCTTTCGCCGGTGTGACCGACACCGTCATGTGAGTTTGTTGTCATATTCGTGAGTGCTGTTGGGCCAGTGCCGCGCAGACAATGGCAAACGCGACTTTGTCATAGCTAGGTGTCGCGCGTGAGGAGTGTCAACGTTTTCTTTGCCAAAAAACTGCCGTAGGGATACAACCTGAGCCGCTTTTTCCCAGGATGAGTACGACGATGGCCAATGCGTCTGACAGCTTGGCGCCACTGCGCCGCGAGATCGATTCCATCGACGAAAATTTGCACGACCTGTTGATGCGTCGTGCAGAGATCGTTGGAGAGGTCGGGCGGCAAAAAGCGTCCGATGGTGGTCCGACATTCCGCCCTGCTCGCGAAGCCCAGCTTTTGCGGCGCCTTTTGGCGCGTCATGAAGGAGCCCTGCCCAAGGGCGTTCTGGTGCGTCTTTGGCGCGAAATTGTAGCGTCTTCCACACGACTGCAGGGCTCTTTTTCGGTTGGCTATTGTCCGATTGAAGGGCAAGGCGATGCACTCCGACTGGCCAACTCGCAGTTTGGACTGGATGCCAATGTTCAACGATTCGCGTCCGCCGCTCAGGTGGTCTCGGCTGTGGGGCGTGGCGATGCGTCGGTTGGACTCGTGCCGCTGCCGCATGATTCCGATACCCCGGAATGGTGGGCAGAAATGCAGAATGCGCCCAAGGTTCAGATTGTTGCGCGGCTGCCGTGGTTCGTGGCGTCACCAGACACCGGGGACGCGACGGGTGCGTTCGTTGTTTCAACGGGGACACCGGAAGAATCCGGTGATGATCGCAGTGTCCTGACCTTCGCGTGCGACGATGACGTCAGTCGTGCGCGGTTTGCCGAATTGGCACGCGAGAACAAACTTGTCGCAGAGAATCAGGCTGTTGCAGCCGGACCGGACGGGTCGGGTGGTCGAACACATCTGGTCGATGTGGCGGGCTTTGTAACCGCTGATGATCCACGCGTGCGCGGTTTGTCCACATTGCTTGGTGAAGCTGAAGCGCGCTTGCTTGGTGTGTATGCCGCACCGTTTCTTGATTCATTTGGCACTTGATACGGAGTAAAGCCGGTGGCCCCACCGAAAGCGAAACCTGGCGTTCTTGCGATAACCCCTTATGCCGGAAGCGAAGCTGGATTGGGTGGTCCCGATCGCATTGTCATCAGTTCGAATGAAAGCGCGTTCGGGGCGTCCTGGCGTGCCATGGAGGCTTATTCCGGCGCCAGCGAGGATGTTCGTCGCTATCCGGAGATCGATGCCCGTTCGCTGCGTGAGGCGCTGGCTGATCATCATGGGTTGGATGTGGAACGTATCATCTGCGGATGTGGGTCCGACCAGATCATCGATCTGCTGACGCTCTGCTTTGCGGGGCCTGGCGATGAGACGCTTTACACCGAACATGGGTTCACGATGTACCCGATTGCCACACTGGGCGTCGGCGCAACACCTGTGGCTGTGCCCGAGACAAATCTGGCCACGGATGTGGATGCAATCCTGGAGCGGGTGAACGAACGCACACGAATTGTTTTCCTCGCCAATCCGAACAACCCGACCGGGACGTATTTGCCGGAAGATGAACTGCGTCGTTTACATGCCGGTCTGCCCGAGAATGTCCTTCTCGTGCTTGACGGGGCTTATGCCGAGTTTGTGGTCCAGGATGACTATGTGGCCGGTGAAGCGTTGGTTCGTGAAGCATCCAATGTCGTCATGACACGGACTTTTTCCAAGATTTATGCGTTGGCCAGTTTGCGAGTTGGATGGGCGTATGCGCCGGTTGAGATTATTGATGTACTGGACCGGGTGCGACCACCGTTCAACGTGTCGGCGCCAGCAATCGCTGCAGCCAAGGTTGCGCTGGAGGACCACGCGCATACGGAGCGTTCGAGGACGCACAATGCAGAGATGCTGCCGTGGTTCACACAACAGGTTGAGGCATTGGGCTTGCGAGTAAACCCGTCGGTCGCAAATTTTGTCATTGTTCGCTTCGACCCTGACACCGCACATAATGCTGAGGCCGCTTATCGTTTCCTGTTTGAGCACGGCATCGTTACCCGGCGTGTTGCAGGTTACGGCCTCCCGGACTGGGTGCGTATGTCCATTGGGACGCGCGAAGAAATGGAAGAAGTTGTGGTAACGCTAAAGGCGTTTCTGGAGACGTCATGAGTGACACAGCTCAGTTTCAACGCATTGCGATTGTCGGTCTTGGCCTGATCGGCTCATCCCTGGCGCATGCGGCGCGTGCGCAGGGGCTTGCGACCCACATTTCCGGGCATGACGCGGATCCAGATATCCGGGCTCGCGCGGAGGCCATTGATCTGGTCGACAGCATGCACGTCGAAATCGGCGATGCTGTTTCGGGGGCTGATCTGGTGATCGCGGCAACGCCAGTTGGGGCGTGCGAAGCTGTCGCGCGGGCCATCAAGGATCACCTTGCGCCGGGCACCATTGTGACCGATGTGGGTTCTGTGAAAGGTGCGGTCATCACAGCCATGGCACCGCACATGCCTGAAAATGTTCATCTGGTGCCGGGGCATCCGGTTGCCGGAACCGAACATTCGGGACCGGAGGCCGGTTTTGCAGAATTGTTCCGTGATCGGTTTTCAATCCTCACGCCTCCGCCCGGTGCGAACGACGCAGCTGTTGAAAGACTGGCCGCGTTCTGGCGCGCGTTGGGGAGTGATGTCGAAATTATGGATGCGGAACACCACGACCGCGTGTTGGCCATCACCAGTCATCTGCCCCATTTGATCGCCTACACGATTGTGGAAACCGCTGCCGATCTGGAAACCGAACTGGAAGCTCAGTCCCGGGATGACGATGTGGTTACCACGCGGGAAGTGATCAAGTATTCGGCTGGTGGATTTCGTGATTTCACGCGGATCGCGGCCTCAGACCCAACCATGTGGCGCGATGTTTTTCTGCTCAACAAGGACGCGGTTCTGGAGATGCTCGGTCGATTTACCGAGGACCTGACCGCGCTGCAAGATGCGATCCGCGATGACGATGGGGACACGCTTTTTGATTTGTTCACACGTACCCGTGACATTCGGCGCGGTGTCATTGAGGCCGGACAGGCCGGACGTTTTCAATATACCGAGACTGGCGACAGCGAAGACTGACGCGACCGGGTCACTTCCAGGCGATGGGCTCCAGCTTCGTCAACGGAATAGGACCAATTGAGAGCAGGCGATCCTGAATCGTGATTGGCAGACTTGCTTCTGGTGGACCACCATTCGCAGGCGTTCGCATGAGAACGGCAAGAGCAATGCGGGCGAGAGCGGCTTGTTGTCGCCGGATTTGTCCGCGTGCCTCAAGCACATCCAGTAGCTTGTCGAGACCTGAGACGCGCGCGGAAAAGGCTCCTACGGGCTGGAGTGCCTGATCAACGGTTAGCGTGCCATTCCCAGCGATGCGAAGTGGTCCCCAGACCAGATTGAAGGTTTCAACTTCCAGCGTTCCCCCGGCGTCCCGCCAGCGGGTCAGGTTGGCTGCGTCGACAGAAGCCGGGTCGAGCGGTCCCCGAAGGGCTGCGCGGCTCGTCAGAGTTTGGATTGTCTGGCCAAGAGTATCTGTAACACCAGCCTCGATCGGAAGTTTTGTAAGATCAATCTGCTCAAGAATGACTGACAGCGTTTCGCCGACGGAATCCGGGTGAATTTCGCTCCCTGTGGAAAGACTGGTCCTGCGTTCCCAGTCGAATGCAGTTTCCGCAATGGCGATGACCGGGACGCCATTGATGCCGGCGGTGAACGGAGCGGCCCGCCCCTGCAGACCAAAGGGTTGCCCTGATTTGTCGAACGCCAGACGTCCTTCCAGGGTTCCTGTATCTGTGTTGATCAAGACGTCAGCGCCATTGCCCTGAATGCGGAACTGATGCTGGCCTGGGGCGTCAAATGAGACAATGCCCGGGCCTTCGATGAAGGGTCGAATGGATGTGTTTGCCCCGGTCCAGAGAATACGGGTGTCCGCATTTGTCCATTGGCCCTGCGGTTCCTCGAATGTTGTATCGAACCGGATTGGATAGCCGGAGATGGTCATGTCGGACCAGCCAAGAACGATTCCGTTCTTGTGCTGGGCGGCGACGAAATTGGCGATGTCACTGCGCAGTTTGTCCGCAAGCCAGAACCAGCCGCCAGTCCATGCGAAGGCAGCCAGGATCAAAACAGCCAGAAAAATCAGATACTTTCGCTGGAACATGCAGCCCTGTTTGAACTAGAAGCGGAGCCATCAGCCTAGCGATGTCGTATTGCCGGGTCGAGTTACCGTGACACCATGAACCTGGATTTCCATGCCACAGAAAACCCAGCAACCCGATCTGCGTCATCTGACCGATCAGTACGAACTGACAGAAGACGAATTGGAAACGACCCTTGCGGCTGTCATGACGTCCCATCCGGATGGAGAGGACCTTTGGGTGTTCGGCTATGGATCGCTGATGTGGCAGCCGGAGTTTCCGTTCGAGGAACGTGAGTTGGCAACAATTCATGGTTATCACCGCTCGTTCTGCGTCTATTCGCACATCTGGCGTGGCACTCGTGAGAAGCCCGGGCTTGTGTTGGGCTTGGACAATGGCGGAAGTTGTCGCGGTGTGGCGTACCGGGTGCGGGCAGATCAAGCCGCTACAACAGTCGAATACCTCATTCGCCGGGAGATGGTGACGCGGGTCTATATTCCGCGATGGGTCACCGCGCGGGTCGGATCACGCATGGTGCGCGCTCACACATACACGGCTGCCCACAACCACGTGCAATACGCAGGCAAGTTGTCCGATGAAACCGCTTTGCAGCATATCCTGCAGGGGCATGGCCGTGGTGGCGCCAATACCGAGTATCTGAAAAACACGGTCGGACGTCTGGAAGCCCTGGGTATTGTCGATAGAGCGTTGGCGCGATTGCACAAAATAGTTGAACTGCGCGAATACGGTTCTGCTTGCTAGTTGATCGAATATTGGTGTGTTTTCACCTGCCAAAGTCCTGCAGAACCGATGAAAGTTATCCACATAGCGCTTTGGTGCGGGCAAAATCAGGTTTTTGCGGGATGTTTCACGTCTGCAATCAAGTAGCGCAATGAAATCTGCTGCCCATATGAGAACTTACAATGCTGGAAAACAGTGGCGAACAAGCAAAGTGAGCCCGAAATTTTCGGTCGTTGAAGAGATGCTCCAAGTAAAACTACAGATCGACTGGATATCTGCATCAGGACCGGGTGAGTCTCCCGAGATTTATTGCATCCCTATTACAGGCTGGCGTGCCTGGCTCAGATGTTGGGTTGTTCCACAACTTTATCCACAGGCAATCCGCCAGCCTCTTCGATCAACTGGTTTGTCGCGGTTTCAATTGCTGTTTCAAGGCTTTGCACGAAATCCCGGCGCGGCAGATTGCGCGGCAACGCAGGCAATATTTCCAGAATGATCTTTCCAGGTCGAAGTGCGAGCGATCGGCGTGGCCAAAAAAGTCCCGAATTCAATGCAACAGGTACGACCGGCACATCCAGAGCTGAATTCAGCGCCGCGATACCAACGTGATAAGGGTTTTTTGTGCCCGGAGCGCCTCGGGTTCCCTCTGGGAAAATGACTATGGAACGCCCCTCGGCGAGGCGCTCTTGAGCGCCGACGATCATGCCACGCAGGGCAGACAGGCCACCGGTTCGGTCGATGGGGATGTGATTGAGGCGCAGCAGGCACCAGCCAAAAACTGGAATCCAGGTGAGTTCCCGTTTCAGAACAATAGCAGCACCTGACACGATCAGATTGATTGCCAGCGTGTCCCAGGCCGATTGGTGTTTCACGGCCACGAGCGCCGGTTCGGCAGGCAGGTTCTCAATGCCGCGCACTTCATGGGTCACACCGACGGTCACCCGCAGTAACCACAGTGACGTGCGCACCCAAAACCGGGTGAACGCGAGGATAGGGCCGGGCGGACCGATCAAAAGTGGCAGGACCAGAAAGGAGGCGAGGGTGCTCCAACTGTAAAACAGCGCTGTGAAGATGATGGGGCGCATTCGGGCTAGTTCCGGTCGATCAATCGCGTCAGGGAAAGTTGTGTCCGCGCGGCGAGATATTTCGAGTACTCGCCCGCGAGCAACCATGCGGTGCCGCCACGCTTCCACCAGTGTTGCAAGCTGATGTTTCTGGAACTGACGGGTTCCGGAACAATTTGCATATGCGGCAGCCTTTGTTTGAATTCAAGCATGCTGCGCGGCATGTGGAAGTCGGAAGTGACCAGTCGGATGCTGGCGATGTTGCGACTGGCGGCCCAGCCAGCTGACTCAATGGCATTTTCGCGCGTATCTCGGGCAGCACGCCCGAGAGTGACGCAGCAGTCGACCATTTGTTGGGATAAATCCTGCGCCGAGATCAGGTCGCGCACGGGAACATCCGCACCGACGCCCGATACCAGCATGATCCGGGCCTTCTTCGCGGCCAGCAATTCGTTGCCTCTGTTGATGCGCCCGGGGCCTCCGGTCAGGACCACGACAGCATCAGTGATTTCCGCATTGGTGGAGATTTGTGGAATTTTCTCGACGAAGACGAAGAGGCCGACCAGCCAGCCTATCGCGAGGACTGGCGTGATGGTGGCAATCAGGCGCCAGCGTCTGGACTTGCGGTGACGCATCAGGGCATCCGTGCAAGCGCACGCAGAACCGTGACACGCGCAGTCAGCATGGCGATGGTGACAGCTCCTGCAGGAACCAGCAGGAGGAAACCCCATTCCCATGGCGAAAGGGTCAATGCAGGTAGGAAAGCGGCATCGATTCCACGTCCGATCCAGCCGAAAAACAGCAAAACGAGAGCGGCCGCCGCCCCGCCGGCGATCCCTCCTCGCAGGGCAAGCAGCAAAGCCTGAATTTGGAACTGGCTTGCGATATAGCTGTCGCGGGCGCCCATCTGATGGAGCAGTTCAATAATTGCAGCGTGCACGGCCAACCCGCTCTGGGTCGTAAAAATGACTGCCACCACCGCTGCAGAGGCGATCAGGGCCAGAATGGCGAAGGCCAGAACTTCTGCCGTCCGGGCAAGATCGATCAGCGCGGAGAGCCATGCGCGATGATCGTCCACGGCCACATTCGGCGCGATCTCGGCGAGACGCGCCTGCAACAACACCGGGTCGATGCGGCTGCCGGCGGCAATCTCCACATCGATCAGAGACGGCACTGGAAGCCCGGATTCAACCACACCGTCCCCGAGCCATGGAATGAGCAGCGCGCGCGCTTCTTTGTCCGGCACAACCCGAACCGCGGCGATACCCTTAATGGCCTGGAGGGCCCCAGCCAGTTTTGGAACCGTGTCGTCGGAATTTTCGTGTTCCGGGATCTGGATGGTCATGCGCCCGGTCAGCGAGTTGTCCCAGGTGTCCACGGCATCCGAAACAACCAGTGCCGCTGCGAACATCAGCGCTCCCAGAAAGACCATCAAGGCGACAATCCAGGGCAGGAAGCGCGTGGATTGATCGCGCTCGAATGGCAGATCGCTTTGTCGGTTGAACACTAGCTTGGGTCCGTGGCGTCGAGTTTACGTCGGACGGACAATTCCCCGTCATCGAGCCGTAGAATGGGATGTCCGAACTTTTCCACTAGAGCGTTGTTATGGGTCGCAATCACGACGGTTGTGCCGGTCTTGTTCAGCTCTTCGAACAAATACATCAGCCGGACTGCGATGCGGTCATCGACATTTCCGGTGGGTTCATCGGCCAGGAGCAGGCGAGGTCGGTTGATGACGGCACGGGCAATCGCCACACGCTGTTGCTGGCCACCCGACAGCGTTGACGGGCGCGCATCGAGCCGTTCCCCGAGGCCAACCCAGCTCAGCAATTCACGCACATGGCTGTCAATTTCGACGTGTTTTGCGCCACCCACACGCAACGGCAAGGCAACGTTTTCGACGGCGGTCAGATGATTGATCAGTCGAAAGTCCTGAAACACGACGCCGATATTCTGGCGCAGATCGGGCAATTCCGTGCGCGGTGTCATCGACACATCCTGGCCGAACACATGCACAAGCCCGCGGGTAGGCCGCAGGGCGAGATACATCAGTTTGAGCAGGGTTGTTTTGCCCGCGCCACTGGAGCCGGTCAGGAAATGGAATGAGCCGGGCGCAAGCGCAAAGCTGACATCACGCAGCACCTCAGGGCCAACGCCATATCGCATGCCGACGTTTTCGAAGCGCAGCAAGGGGTTCGACTCCGGTCCGGTGCGTACATGCCGCGCGGCCGCAGAATTGCGACTCGGGGGCAGTTCTCCACAACGTTGGCACGATGAATTTCACCCGTAAACCCGTTGCTGATGCCCGGAAGGTCTTGATTTGTAGCCTTTGGAAAACTCATTGCTTGCCACGTTTTTGCCGACCCCCCTATAAACCGCTATTCGGGTTGTGGCCTTTGTATGGGCTATAGTTTCACCCACAAATGTTTTTTACAGGTTTGTTCTGGTCTGAAGATGATTCTCAGCTGTCCGGATTGCAGTACGCGCTTTGCGATTGATGCCGATAAACTCGGCCCGGATGGGCGTCGGGTGAAGTGCGGTAAGTGCGCGCATGTGTGGTTTGAGTCAGCTCCCGAACCGGCAGATGTCGAGGAAGATGATCCTGTATTGCGGGTCACTCCTCTGGACCCTGACGAGCAATCTCGAATTCCTGTGCGGAACCTGCCTGCGCTTCATCAGGCGAAGAAAGCGCGCAGTGCAAAAACGGGTTGGATCGTATCCGTGGTGTTACTGGTTGCGGTTCTGGCGGTCCTTTGGTGGGGTCGCGAGCCTATCGCAAGAACATTCCCGCAGATGCAAGCGGTCTATGACGCCGTCAACATTGCCGCGATACCGCAGCCTGGTGAAGGCCTTGATATCAAGTTTGCCGCCAAGTTGGATGATGATCGAACTCTCTCGATCAAGGGCGAAATCATTAACACCAGCAGTGGCGTTCGCGAGGTGCCGCGCCTGCGTGTGCAAGTTAGTGATGACCAGGATTTACCCATCAAGTTCTGGGAATTCAGCGTCAAAGTCCGCAATTTGGGGCCCGGTGAAGAAGTGCCCTTCACGACAAATGCCGACTCCATCATCGAAGATGCTGCCAGCATTAATATATCCTTTACCAATCCAGACAATAATCGTTAACGAAGATCGTTCCCCTTCCTGCCGATATTGAATCGGTAGAAGACGATCATTCAGCCTCTACCGGGACGTGCTTTCACGAACCGGTCGGGAGGTGATTCTGGCTTCAAAGAGGGAAGGGTAACCGGATATGGCGCGAGTTCTTATTGCAGAAGACGACACCGCAGTTCGTGAATTCGTGCGGCGTGCCCTGATCCATGGCGGCCACGACGTGGCGACAGCCCATGATGGATTGGATGCACTTGATCATCTGATCAACGAAGACGAATTCGATTTGCTGATCACTGATATTGTGATGCCGGGAATGGACGGGATTGCGCTCGCACTCAAGGTCTCCAAAGATTATCCCCGAACGGCCATTCTGATGATGACCGGCTTTGCTGCTGAACGTCAGCGTGCCCACAATCTTGAGGAGTTGATCCACGAGGTGGTACCCAAACCGTTTAGTCTGAAGCAGATTTGTGACGCGGCAGAGGGAGCGCTGGCCGACCGCCAGCGACACTGAGATTCGGCGTGGTTCGTGAGGTCAGAACCGGCGCAGCAGTCTCAGCAAGTAGTCAATTTCGGATTCCGGTCGTCCCTGATCGCGCAGACGACCCCGTAATTCTTCAAGAATTTCCAACGCCCGGGCCGCTTGGTCACCATCCCCGATGGCCTGCTGACCGTTCGATAGAAAGCCCTCGGCCGAATTGTCATCTGGCTGGGTTGGACGTCCGAGAGGGTCAAAACCGTCTTCTCCTGGCTGGAACAGACCCTCTGCCTGACCCGGGCCCCGGCCCTGCCCGCGTTGCCGCATGATCTGCAGGGCCATCTGCCTGCCGCCTTGACGCAATTCCTCGAGTGCCCGCGCCTGTGCCCCAAGCGCAGCCTGCAGATCGCCGTCTCCCAGGGCGCGCTCGGCGTCGCTCATCGCGTTTTCCGCATCGCCAAGGTTTTCGGGAATTTCGTTGGACAGTTCACCCAACCGACGCATCAACTCCCCGAGCTGGCGCCGGATTTCATTCTGAGCATCCCGCGCTGCCTGAGAATCAGACGGTGTCATCTGCGCGTCTTGTTGATCGCGCTGAAACGTCTCGTCGTGCAAACCCTCCTGGTTTCTCAAAATCTGCTGCAGCTCGCGCATGAATTGCTGCGCCTGGGATGACGGTTGCTGCTGAAGGTTATTGGGCGCGTTTTGTAGCGCTTGCAGCATCTGTTGCATGCGCTCGAGCAATTTCTGGACGCTTTCGGTGTCCCCCAGTTGTGCCATCTGCTCCAGCTGATTGAGAATATCGTCGATGGCTTCGCGATCAAGGAGGTTCATATCTTCGCCGGCTTCGGGCAGAGTGGATAGATCCATTCCTTCGAGTGCTTGAGACAAATTCTGCGCGAGTGCCTCGAGATACCGATCGAGTGCCGCGCGCAGATCGTCCATGATTTCGCGCAATTCTTCTTCCGACGCACCGTTCTTGATGGCATCGCGCAGGCGTTCCTGTAAATCGGCCACATCACGCTGTGCCAACGACAGGGAGCCATCTTCCAGACGCAATGCGGTGTCCCAGAGCAACGCGAGCACCGAAACCACGCCTGCTGATTTTGGTTCGTGGATGATCCGGGACCGCGCCGTCATTAGTGCAAGAAAGACCGCATAGTCGTTGTCAAATCGGCCAGGGAATCGGCCAAGATTGTGCAGGGACCGAGCCACGTCACGCCGATTGTCGGGCGACAGAGCCAAAACCCGTCGCTGTTCGATGATCGCTCGGGCGATCGGGTGGCTGAAGCTACGCTCTGGCAGGAAAACCGAAAGACGGTCTGTGGCACCAGTCTGATCGTTGCCGTCCTGCGCCGTGAGTTGGACATCGACTTCCAATCCTGCCCATGGGTGCGCAGTCAGGTCGTGGATGCTCGCCGCTGCACCGCCGCGCGGATCGGGTCGGGGCAGGGGCAGTTCCAGATCGATGGGCGGGATTCCCGTAGCTACCGGATTTCCTGGCCATGTGATCTGCGCCCGTACGCTGACAACCCCATAATCATCGCGACTTTCATAACTCAGGCGAAGCGAATTGCTTTCGTTGGCATTGGGAGATTCGGCAAAGCGAATATCCGGCGCGCTGTCTGGCACGAGTTCGACATCCCAACGACCAAGCGTCGTACCGCTTTGCTCTATGGACAGTGTTTGCGTACCCGGGTCATCGAGAGAGGTCTCGATGCGCCACGCCTTGTTGGAGATTTCGCTCAAGGCGTGGGTCGTGTCGCCGATTTTCAGTTCAGGCCACCCCCGCCCGGCGTTGACCTGTGCCAGCAATGTGCTGCCAACTGGGATGGAGATTTTGTCGTGTACGGAATTCGGTGGAACGGGGGTGTTGTCGGGGTTCGCGCTGGCCAGCAACAGTGGCGGCAGATTGGTGTGCTCGGGTGGGGTGACCCAGATTTCCAAACTCACCGGTGTGCGTTGTGTGAGTGCGCTGAGATCGGGAGATACAGCATTTGCTAAGCGCGATGTCGCGTCCGAACCAGCAGCCAGCACGCTCACGAAGAGGGCAAGGACAAGCGCAATGCGCAGCGCATAGGGGTCGCGAGCCGCTAGATTTGGATGAGGCCAGCGCAGACGAATGTTGCGGGCGGCGGCAGTGGCACGATTCAGGTGGGCTTGCCAGAGCTTTGCCGTCTGATCGTCAAGGGTACCCGTTGCCGGAATATCCTGAATGGTGGTCAGCGGACGATGGACAAGGTTTGAATCCGTTTCCAGCCGGCGTGTGGCGGATGCGGTATTGGGTAGCTGGATTGTGCGCATACGGCGCCACATTGTCAGACCGAGGGTGAGCGCAAAGCCGATCAGGACAATCGTATGCAGCCAGCCCGGCAATAGCGGCAGGATGTTGAATAGCGCAAGTGTGATGAAGACGCCGATGATCCCCACAATGGGCCAGAGAATAGGCCAGCTGTGTTCCCAGAACAGTGACAACCAGGCAAGGTCGCGGCGCAGCAAAAGGCGCTGAGGGGGGCTCGCAGATGGCGTCGGTTGTGTGTCCGTTGTCTTGCTCAACTTGGTCTCGTTGTTCCCGAGACCGCGTCTTGGCTTGCTGTGCCTGCGATCTCGACCTAATTCTGCCAGTCAGCGAGGGTCTCGTAACCCATAAATGTGGCAGGTTCCTGACGCGCCCGCACGACCGCGAATGAATCGCCGTGAACCAGAACTTCAGCGACGAGCGCCCGGCTATTGTAGACCGAGCTCATGACAGCGCCATAGGCACCAGCATCGCGCATCACGAGAAGTTCACCTTCTGAAAGAGCAGGCAAAAGGCAGCCTTTGGCGAAAGTGTCTCCAGTTTCGCAGACCGGACCCACAACGTCCCAGTCCTGCAGTGCGCTGTCTGTTGCCGACTCACGGACGGTTTCGATCCGATGCACAGCATCATAGAGAGCTGGTCTGATCAGATCGTTCATGGCGGCATCAACAATCGCAAAGCGGCGTGCTTCGGCTTCTTTAGCGTAAATGACCTGAGTCATCAGAATGCCTGCTGGGCCGGCAAGGTAGCGGCCCGGCTCAAACGTCAACTCGCAACCCAGATCGCCAACGGTTTCGGCCACCACAGCAGCATAATCTTCGACGGGCGGCGGCATTTGTTCGCCGTAGTCGATACCAAGCCCGCCTCCAAGGTCGAGCTTGTGAATGTTGTGTCCAACAGCGCGAAGTTCTTTGGTGAGTTCTGCAACGCGCGCGAAAGCAGCGCGGAACGGTGCAACATCGGTCAGCTGGCTGCCGATATGCACGGCGATGGAAACCGGCGCGATACCCGGCAATTCGGCAGCGCGGGCGTAGATTTCAACAGCGCGTGCGATATCGATGCCGAATTTATCTTCCTGGCGGCCGGTCGAAATCTTGTGGTGAGTGTTGGCATCCACATCCGGATTGACGCGAATGGCAATGTCGACTTTTGCGCCCATGGATGAGGCAACATGGGACAGCATTTCAAGTTCCGGTATGGATTCGACGTTGAACTGACCGATGGTGGCCGCAATTGCCTGCCGCATTTCTCCTGGTGTTTTCCCAACACCTGAGAAAACAATATCGGAACTATTTACGCCTGCGGCTAGAGCGCGTTCCAGCTCTCCCCCCGAAACCACATCTGCTCCCGCGCCCAGATCCGCAAGTGTCCGAATGACGGCGATGTTGGAATTTGCCTTCATGGCGTAGCACACGCGGGCATTCAGCCCGGCGGCGGCCAGCGCACCAGAAAACCGTGTGTAGGCCTC
>JABJAG010000127.1 GCA_018666195.1 Alphaproteobacteria bacterium | reverse complement strand
GAGGCCTGCGTTGTCGACATTGGTAAAGCCAACGATGTGACCAGCCAGTTGACCGTGCGGATAGACCCGACGCTCTTCCCGTTCGAAGTCGAGGCCAGGAATTCCCAGACGATTGATTTCGAATTGCTGGGTTGGAGTCAGATTGCGTCGAAGCCAGACGAAGCCTTTGTCGGATGCAAGCCGCGCCGCGATGACTTCTTCGCTGAGATCAGGCAGCACGCCAACGATTTGTGCCGCGGCGATGGCCGGATCGGGAATTTTTTTCGGATTTGAGAACAGCGAGGCCGTTCGCAAACTGGTGGCGAGAAGTACGCCGTTTCGGTCCGTGATGTCAGCGCGAGACATGGTGACGGGACGGACAATGTCCCGCGAGGCCGCGTGACGAAGAGTGTCGTGCTCATTGAGAACCACGATGTCAAAAAGGCGTGCGCCGACGACAAGGAAAGCAGCGGCCATCAGCGACCCGCCAATAAGAAGACGCGTGCGGGCTGTTTCGATGGCCTGTTTCTTGGTGCTTTCGAGTTCAATGCGTCGGGTCATTGCGCACCTGCCTTGGCAGATGACGGGCCCGTATTGACGATTTCACGCAACACATCGTCGAGTGAACGACTGACATCTGCGCGCTGGACCGGTGCGCTGGCGACAGGAATAGCGGTGGGTCGTGCGGGAGCGGTTGGTTTTACGCGCGGTGCGCCGGCATGCAGCTCAATGGCGCGGCCCAAGCCTGTCGGGTCGTCATGCGGCGTGATTTCGGGCAGCGCTTCTTCGGGCCGAACCGGAAGTGTGCCAACGCCGGTCAGCTGCGTCCCGGAAACCGGTTGCAGGTCGAGATGGCGTCGCGCGAGCTCTTCCAGCCGGTCGGGCTGATTGAGGAAGCTCCACTCTGCACGCAGCACATGGATGGCCTCACGATCGGAACGGATGTCGTGGTTGAGTGTGCCCAGACGATCATCGAGTTCCGAGACTTCGAAAGAGATGTGAAACAGAACGCCACCGGCGACGGCTGCGAGAATCAGAAGAATGGAAGAGGTCGGGCGAATCATTCGTCGTCTCCCTCTTTCGTTGTGCCCCATGACGGGGCCTCTGTGCGCTCGCCAACCCGCATCCGTGCTGAGCGGGAGCGTGGGTTGATGCTGGTCTCGCCGTCGGATGGTGTGATGGCGCGTCGGGTGGGCAGTCGCCAGGCAGGCGGACGCCCGGCCGGCGCGTCGGGCATGTGTCGGGATCCGCGGCCATCGCCGCCGCTGCGGGTCCGCAGGAATGCTTTGACAGGACGATCCTCGAGAGAGTGAAACGCCACCACGGCAAGGCGACCGTCAGGACGCAGAATCTGCTCGGCGCCGACCAGCCCGCGCTCCAATTCGCCGATTTCATCATTCACGTGAATGCGGATCGCCTGAAATGTGCGGGTTGCCGGATCGACATTTGTCTTGCGTGATTTCGGAACGACCCCGCGGACGATGTTTGCCAGCTGCTCGGTCGTTTTGATTTCGATTTCGGTGCGGGCCTGCACGATGGCACGAGCTACACGGCGTGCGTGTCGTTCTTCACCCAGTGTGCGAACGATATGTGCCAGATCTGATTCGCTGGCGGTGTTCACCACATCAGCAGCGCTTTCGCCGGATTGCTCCATGCGCATATCCAGCGGGCCGTCTTTGGCGAAGGAAAACCCGCGCTCGGCAACATCAATCTGGGGAGAGGAAACACCAAGGTCGAGAGTGACACCGTCCACCGCATCGATGCCGAGGCCGCGCACCAGCGTGTCCATGTCTCCGAACCGGCCCGGTACGAGCCGCAGGCGTGCGCCGTAAATTTCGAGCAAAGGCTCATTACGCGCAATGGCGTCGGGATCGCGGTCGATGCCCAGAACCGTGCAATCAGCAGCGTCCAGGATCGCGCGGGCATAACCACCGCCACCTAGCGTGCCGTCGACATAGATGCCGCCGTCGCGCGGATTGAGTGCGTCAATGACTTCGTTCAGGAGAACCGGAATGTGTCCGGGAGTCACGGAGACTCCGGAGTTGGAGGGCTGACGCGATGACCGCGCCGCCATCACGGCTGACCCCCTTCGCTGCCGGGCGGGGTGCCCGGGCGGAGTGTCAGGCCTTTTTCGGCCGCATTGCGTACCGCGTCGGCCTGATAGGCGTCAAAGGTCGCAGGGTTCCACACCTCGAAGAGGGGGCCCCGCCCGACGAACGCGGCTTGTTCGGACAGGTTTGCGTGGGCGATCAGGTTTTCCGGGAGCAGGATCCGGCCTTCACCATCGAATGCCAGTTGCTGGGCATTGGCGAAGAGCGCGGCGGTCAAAGTGTCGTGTTCGTCGGAGAACATGTCATAGGCGTCAACGCCCGCGCCAAGCTTCTCCATCCAGTCCATGCCGCCGCATTGAACTGCTGAATGCTTGAAGGATGGGAACGCCACAATGCCATGGAACGCCTGTCCCGACAGGACAGCACGAAACGCCGCAGGGACGGATACTCGTCCCTTGCGGTCGACCTTGTTGATCGTGGTCGACAGAAACAACGCCATCGTGTTCGCACACCATCGGTTTGACCCGATGGCTCCAGCCCCTCCGTTTGCATTGGCACAAGCGCCAAAATGGGATTGCTTGGGATATCATGGGTTTTGATGGGTCGTCAACGATAAAACCAGTAAAACATTACGAAAATCACGACCCGATTGGGTCAGTGCTTTGGCCCGTGAAGTAGCTTTCGTAGTTGTTGGGTTCCATTTCTATCCCGGCCAATGATCATCGATCAGCAATATGGCCGGATTATGTTCCCGATATGTTCTTTTCCAGCAACAGTGCGGCCTTGCGCGCAATCGGCTCGCAAGTAATCGGAGAAGTAAAAGACCTGCCAGGTGTGTGGCGGTCGGGATATCGGTGAAATAAGCGCCAGGCGGTCTGTAAGCCGGGTTCTGTCCCCTCCGTCACCGAAGTGACGACTGGAGATGGCCATTCATCTGGGACGCCCGTTGCCGAGCGCCTCACGCGACCTACCCGGGCTACGGCGCGGAAGTGCGCCATATGCAGCCCCTATTCGGTCTTGCTCCCGGTGGGGTTTGCCCTGCCACCCCCGTCGCCGGGGGTGCGGTGCGCTCTTACCGCACCCTTTCACCCTTACCTGCACACGCCGAAACGGGCAGGCGGTTTGCTTTCTGTGGCACTTTCCCTGGGGTCGCCCCCGCCGGCCGTTAACCGGCACCGTACTTCCGTGGAGCCCGGACTTTCCTCACGCGGACGGGTTTCCCCATTGCCCGCGCGCGGCCATCCGACCGCCTGGCGAGGCAAGTCCTTAAGCCGAAGGGGCGATTTCCGCAACCAGCGCGTAAACGCTCGCAATTCGAGACCGGGTTTCGGGGTCTGCGATCCCGTCAAAATTCGCGGGCCGGAAGCGCCGCTGAAAGGCAGAGATCACCGTTGCGAGGTCATTTTCAGCGACGTCATATCCGATGGCCTGGAGTGTCGATGCGGTATCCGCGTCGGAAACCGGGTCTGCCGACCCCAGGGGCCAGTGGCCAATGCCCGCGGCTGCAAGTTGCGCCCATGGGAACAATTCACCGGGGTCGATCTTTCGGGCCGGCGCGATATCGGAATGAGCGACGACATTGCGCGCGATGATGGGATGTCGGTCGATGAGGCCTTGTGACAATCCAATCAAAGCATTGATCTGGACTGCAGGGAAATTCCGGTAGCCGTAATCATGCCCGGGGTTCGACAATTCGATCCCGATCGAGCGGGAGTTGATGTCCCGCCAGCCCCGCCAGGCGCCAACGCCGGCATGCCAGGCACGATCATCGTCCGCGACCAGCTGCCAGGTCGTGCCGTCTTCATCGATCAGATAATGCGCACTGACCTGTGAGACGGGATCGCACAACCAGTCCCGCGCGCGCGTGGTCGGCATCATGCCGGTGTAGTGGATCACCAATGTGTCGATGACGGGGTCGATGCCCTGTTCGGGTTTTCGGGCATTGCAGTTGGGGGATCTGAATTCCGTGATCATGAAGCCGCCTTGTTGGTGATGGCCTCCTGCAGCGCATCGAGCGCTAGCCAGCGATCCTCGGAGGTGGAAATGGCCTGCTCAACCTCGGCAAGTTTTTTTGCAGCCGTTTCGTAACCTTCGCGGTCGCGGGCAAACATCTGCGGATCGGCGAGGACCTTCTCCAGTTCACTCTTTGCAGTTTCCAGCGCGGTGATGCGGTCGGGCAGATTGTCGAGTTCATGCTGTTCCTTGAAGGTCAGCTTCTTTGGCGGTGCGTCACCGGTGCGCGGTTTGACGGATTTGGCGGTGTTGCGGGCCTTTGCCGACTTCCCGGATTCAGCCTTGCGTTTGCGTTGACGCAGATAGTCCGCATAGCCGCCAGGATATTCCTCTACGACGCCTTCACCTTCGACGGCGATGGTGCTGTTCACGACCCGGTTGAGGAAATCACGGTCATGGCTGACCAGCAGGACTGTGCCTTCGTAGCTGTCGAGCATATCGAGCAGGACGTCGAGTGTGTCGGCATCAAGATCGTTGGTTGGTTCATCGAGCACGAGCAGGTTTGACGGCAAGGCGAGTATCTTGGCGAGCAGCAACCGGTTGCGCTCCCCGCCCGACAATGTGGCAACCGGCGCCCGGGCCTGTTTTTCGTCGAATAGAAAATCACGCAGATAGGCGACCACGTGACGTGGTGTGCCGCGCACATTGATCGAGTCTCCGCCACGTGGCGCGAGGGTCTGCCAGAGCGTGTCATTCGGATCGAGCTGGCTTCGGGTCTGATCAAAGAATGCGATGGAAAGGTTCTTCGCACGACGCAGGCGTCCGCTGTCGCGCTCCTCCTCGCCGATCAGGATTTTCAGCAAGGTTGTCTTGCCGGCTCCATTGGGTCCGATAAACCCGACCCGGTCGCCGCGCAGGATCCGGGTGGAAAACCCATCGACAATTTTCAGGTCGTCGAAGGACTTCGACAGGTTTTCACAATCGATCACCATGCGGCTGCTGATGGGCCCGCTTTCGAGCTCGAACTTGACGAGATCCTGTCCGGTCAGCAACGCCTTGCGCTGGGCGCGCAATTGTCCCAACCGTTCGAGGCGTCCCTGATTGCGTTTGCGCCGGGCCGTGACACCGCGTTCGAGCCAGCGCGCTTCGGCCTTGAGTTTCTGATCCAGCTTCTGCGCGGATTTGATCTCGGCGTCGGCGATCTGTTCGGTCCAGCTGTCGAATGCCCCATAGCCCTTGTTGTTGTGACGCAGTTTGCCGCGATCCATCCAGAAGGTGTCGGTGGTGACAGCTTCGAGGAACGCCCGATCATGGCTGATCACCACCAGCGTCTTGCGGCGCTCGACCAATTCGCGTTCGAGCCATTCGATGGTCGGCAGGTCGAGATGGTTGGTGGGTTCATCGAGCAAGAGGACGTCCGGGTCCCCGAGCATCGCCCGGGCCATGGCGGCGCGACGGGCTTCACCACCCGACAGGGTATCGGCCATCCGGTCGCCATCGATTTCAACACGAGAGAGCGCGGCGTCGACTTCGTGGCGCGGGGCGCCGGCTTCCCCGGCGACAAATTCCGCGACCGTCTGCCCGGCAATCACAGGCACATCCTGTTGCAGATATCCGACCGACAGACCGGGCTGGATATAAAGCTCACCCTGATCCGGCTGGATAACCCCGGCGAGCACTTTGAGGATGGTGGATTTACCTGATCCGTTCCGGCCCACAAGGCAGGCCCGCATGCCGGGTGTGATGGCGAGTTCGGCACCGGTGAACAATGGTTCGCCGCCGAAGCCGACGGCAGCGTCCTTCAACGCCAGTACGGGAGGGTCGGTGGCCATATGGGGGAGCTACTTGATCCCGCGCTGGGCGCAAATCTTGTCATAGGCGGCGTTGATTGCGGCCAGTTTGTCATTCGCGACTTCGATGAATTCCTCGGGCATGCCTTGTGCGATCAGGCTGTCGGGGTGGTTCTCGCGGACCAGCTTGCGATAGGCAGATTTGATTGCGGCATCGTCCATATCATGGCGCACGCCGAGCACTGTGTAGGGGTCGGCTTTGTCGGGCCCCATATTCTGTTCGCGGATGCGGGCAAAATCGGTTTCGGAAAAACCGAATATCGCAGCCACATTCTGCAGATAAATCAGTTCGTCTTCGTGTACTTCGCCATCGGCCAGCGCGATGTGGAACAGGCAATTGAGCAACTCTTCGAGAACGGCCGGGTTGTCCTTGAACATCCCGCCGACCTGTTTGGCATAGGGTTCGTAGCCGGCAGTCGATTTGCGCGCCTGGTTGAACACCCGGGCCACATTCTGGCTTTCTTCCGGAGACACCTTGAACACCCGCCGGAAGGCGCGAATTTCGTCCGGCGTGACGACGCCGTCGGCCTTGGCGAGTTTCGCGCCCAGCGCGATCACGGCAATGGTGAAACCAATCTGCTTGGTCGGGTCACCGGCAACGCCTTCGGAGGCGCCTTGGCGGGCCTTGTCATACAGATGCCCCGCGCCGGCACCAACCAACGCGCCCAATGGCCCACCGATCATAAAGCCGGCTGCGCCGCCCAAAACTTTGCCCCAGATGCTCATGGCGAGATGTTTACCGGAAAGCGGCCTGCGATGAAACGGGTGTCATGTGCTCCAGCGATCCCCATGGCTGTCGTGCCAAGGCCGGGTTTCTCAATATCATTTATGCGCCTGTATTGATTGCGCACGTGACAAACGAGCAATCTTGCCGGACAATTTGATTGCCCGTGAGGGTTTGACGTCATCGCACGAGGGAGATTCTGGAATGAAGTTTCGAATTTTGTCAGGCGCTTTGGTCATCGCCGGATCGGCCATGATTTCGGCAAACGCCCATGCGGAGGATTTTTCCTTCACGTTCAAATGGGGAGATATCCCTCTGTGCACCACGGGTTATCCCAACCGGGTGGAAAACCCGATCTTCGAGTTGAGCAATGTGCCTGAGGGGACCAAGGAGATCCGGTTTTCGCTGAGCGACAATGATGCGCCCAACTATAGCCATGGTGGCGGTAAAGCTGCGTATACAGGTGACAACGTCATTCAGCCTGGCGCCTTTAAGTACCAAAGCCCCTGTCCGCCGAGCGGCAAGCACACATATGTGTGGAGCGCGCGTGCCCGCGACGCGGATGGCGATACGCTCGCCCGCGCGAAATCCAGCCAGAAATATCCCTGATTTCAGAGGCTGGACAGGTCAGCCGTCAATCGAGGATTGGCGCGTCAAAATGATACAAGGGCCAGCCGGCAAAGACACCGCGCTGGCTCTTTTTATGGGGACATCGGACCTTTGACTTTCGCACCACGACAAACCAGTCTCCGACGGATCGAAAGAGAGTGGTTTTATGAGTGACGTGAGCGAGAACACCGGCGATCTCTGGCATTTCTGGATCGACCGTGGTGGCACCTTTACCGACATTGTCGGTCGTGCGCCTGATGGTGCGCTCCACACCCACAAACTGCTTTCGGTGAACCCGGAACATTATGCAGATGCCGCTGTCCAGGGTATTCGTGAGTTGCTTGGGCTTGCCCCTGGCGCGCCGATCCCGTCTGCGCAGATTGGCGCGGTCAAGATGGGCACGACGGTGGCCACGAACGCCCTGCTGGAACGCAAGGGCGACCGGACGGTTCTGGCGATCACGCGCGGGTTTCGCGACGCTTTGCGGATCGGCTATCAGGCGCGGCCACGATTGTTCGACCGTCATATCGTTCTGCCTGAGCTTCTCTATGAACACGTGGTCGAAATCGATGAGCGGGTGAACGCGCAGGACGAAATTATTACGCCGTTCGACGCTGTCGGCGCGCGCGCGTCACTGCAAGCCGCTTATGATGACGGCATCCGCGCTGTCGCCATTGCGTTCATGCATGGTTATCGGGTGCCGGATCATGAGGCTGCTTGTGCCGAAATCGCGCGCGAGATCGGGTTCACACAAGTCTCGGTCAGTCATGAGACGAGCCCGTTGATCAAGCTGGTCGGGCGCGGCGATACGACCGTGGTCGATGCCTATCTCTCTCCGATCCTGCGCCGTTATGTGGATCAGGTGGCCGATGAACTGGGCGATGTGAACCTGATGTTCATGCAGTCCAATGGCGGGTTGACCGATGCGCATATGTTCCAGGGCAAGGATGCGATCCTGTCGGGCCCGGCCGGTGGTGTGGTCGGCGCGGTTCAGGTCAGCGAAGCGGCTGGCTTCGGTCAGATGATCGGCTTTGATATGGGCGGCACCTCAACGGATGTGACCCATTACAACGGGGAGTTCGAACGGGCCTTTGACACTCTGGTTGCGGGCGTGCGGATGCGTGCGCCGATGATGCAAATCCACACGGTCGCGGCTGGCGGCGGTTCGATCTGTTCTTTCGATGGCGCCCGCTATCGGGTTGGACCTGAGAGCGCCGGTGCCAATCCGGGGCCAGCCAGCTATGGCAAGGGTGGGCCGCTGACGGTTACCGATTGCAATGTGATGCTCGGCAAACTGCAGCCGGAACATTTCCCGGCTGTGTTTGGTCCGAACCAGTCGTCTCTGCTCGATGCGGAGGTGGTCGCCGAGAAATTTGCCGCTCTGACAGAAGAAATCCGTCTGGCGACCGGCGACGCGCGCAGCCCGGCGGAGGTGGCTGAAGGCTTCCTGAAGATCGCGGTTGAAAATATGGCCAACGCGATCAAGAAGATTTCCGTTCAGCGGGGCTACGATGTGACGACATACACGCTGTGCGCCTTTGGCGGCGCAGCGGGGCAGCACGCCTGTCTGGTGGCTGACGCGCTGGGGATGACGCGCGTGCTGTTGCACCCGCTGGCGGGCGTGTTGTCGGCCTACGGGATGGGGCTTGCCGATATCCGCGCGCTGCGCGAGCAGTCGGTCGAGGTGCCGCTGGGCGAGGATGTCTCGCGCAATGTCACCGGGATGCTCGATCGGCTTGCCGTGGCTGCGCGCGCAGAAGTTGCGGGGCAGGGTGTTGTAGATAGTCGGATCGAGATGCGCCAGCGGTTGCACCTGCGTTACGAAGGTACGGACACTGCGCTGGAAGTCGATTTCGCCGCGGCACCGGCGATGGCCGATCAGTTCACCGAGCTGCACCGCCAGCGATATGGTTTCACCATGTCGGAGAAACGCCTGATTGTGGAGACGGCTGCGGTTGAGGCGGTGGGTGTGTCTGACGAAACGGTTGAACACAGCGTGCCGGGCAGCCGGACTGGTGCTGTGACGCACGCGGTGGCGCATGTTGACGCGCATCTGGATGGATCCTCTCACGAGACACCGGTGTTTGTACGGGAAAATCTGACGCCCGGTGCGGTGATTGATGGTCCGGCGATCATCAGCGAAGCCGTGGCGACCACAATTGTAGAGCCGGGCTGGCGGGCCACATTGAGTGCGCGAGGAGACCTCGTGCTCGAACGGGTGGTTGCGGCCGAACGGGTCGCGGCGATCGGGACCGAAGTCGATCCGGTGATGCTGGAGGTTTTCAACAATCTTTATATGTCCATCGCCGAGCAGATGGGGCTGACGCTTCAGAACACGGCGTATTCGGTGAATATCAAGGAGCGGCTGGATTTCTCCTGCGCGATCTTCGACCCGGACGGAAACCTGGTGGCGAACGCGCCGCATATGCCGGTGCATCTGGGCTCCATGTCCGAGAGCATTCGCGCCGTCATCCGCAACAACGAAGGGGCGATGACGCCCGGTGACGTCTATGTCCTGAACGCCCCCTATAACGGTGGTACGCATCTGCCCGATGTCACGGTGATCACGCCGGTCTTCGATGATGCTGGCGATGACATTCTGTTCTATGTGGGAAGCCGCGGGCATCACGCGGATATTGGCGGTATTTCGCCGGGCTCCATGCCGCCGGATTCGAAAACCATCGAAGACGAAGGCGTTTTGATCGACAACTTCAAGGCGGTGGATGCCGGGCATTTCCGTGAGGATGATTTCCGCGGGTTGCTGACCTCGGGCGCGCATCCGGCACGTAACCCCGATCAGAACGTGGCTGACCTCAAGGCGCAGATCGCGGCCAACGAGAAGGGTGTGTCAGAACTGCGCCGGATGGTGGATCAATTCGGGTTGGGGACGGTGCACGCCTATATGCGTCACGTGCAGGACAATGCCGAGGAATCCGTTCGCCGGGTGATTGACGTGCTGAAGGACGGAGAATTTACCTATCCGCTCGACAATGGTGCCGAGATCAGGATTGCGGTCTCCATCGACCGGGCGTCGCGCAGTGCAAAGGTGGATTTCACGGGCACCAGCGACCAGCTCGACAGCAATTTCAATGCGCCCACAGCGATCGCGCGGGCGGCCGTACTTTACGTTTTCCGCACGCTGGTCGATGACGATATTCCGATGAATGAAGGCTGTCTCAAGCCCATCGAAATCATCATCCCGCCGCGCTCCATGCTGGCCCCGGAATATCCCTCAGCGGTGGTGGCCGGGAATGTGGAGACAAGTCAGGCGATCACGGATTCCCTCTATGGCGCGCTCGGCGTGATGGCGGCGGCGCAAGGGACCATGAACAATTTCACCTTTGGCAATGATCGCCACCAGTATTACGAGACGATCTGCGGCGGCGCGGGCGCGGGTCCGGATTTCGACGGCACCTCGGCGGTCCACACCCATATGACGAATTCACGACTGACCGACCCCGAGATCCTCGAATGGCGGTTCCCGGTGCTGCTCGAAGGCTTTGAGATTCGTGAACGCTCCGGCGGGGCTGGTGATCATCACGGTGGTGATGGTGTGCGTCGCCGGGTGCGCTTCCTTGAAGATATGGATGTGATGATTCTGGCCAATCACCGCACGATCCCGCCCTATGGTCTGGCGGGTGGTGGGGATGGCGCGACCGGACGGAACTGGCTCGAACGTGCCGATGGCACCCGGGTGGAGATGTCGGGAACGGATCGTACGCAGGCCAGGCCGGGCGATACATTCGTGATTGAAACCCCGGGTGGTGGCGGGTTTGGCGGGTCCGGCGCCCGTGGTTAGTCGTTAGGAGAGGTCCGGCCTTTACTGTTGACCGATTTGGGCCTATCGCCGGGATCCGGAACAGCGTCCTGTCACTGAAAGCCAAATGAACCTGCGCCCGTCCAACACTTTCAGCCTGATTGTTGTCCTCGCGATCATTACTGCGCTGGGGCCGATGGCGATGCAGATCATTCTGCCGGTCCTGCCGGTGATGCAGGTTGCCTTCGATGTGCCTGCTGCAACGGTGCAGTATGCGCTGTCGCTGGCTCTGTTCACGATTGCATTCTCGACCCTGATCTATGGTCCCGCATCGGACCGTTATGGACGCCGACCGGTTCTGGTTGTGGGGCTGGTGATCTTCGTCCTGGGCAGCGGTATTGCTGCGGTGGCGCCGAGTATCGAGATTGTCATCCTCGGTCGCATCATTCAGGCCGTTGGCGGTGCCGCGGGGATGGTTCTCAGCCGCGCGATCATTCGTGACCTGTTCGACCGGGACGCGGCCGCGCGGCTGATGGCCTATATGATTACCGCGCTGGTTGTGGCGCCGATGATCTCGCCCCTGATTGGCGGGCTTCTCAATGATGCCTTTGACTGGCGGGCGATCTTTATCTTCGCTGGCGTGCTCGGGGCTCTGGTTCTGATTCTAGCCCTGCCGAAGGTGCCCGAGACCCTTGAGAAAGGTTCGGAAATCCAGTCGTTCCGCGGCATGCTCGGTGGATTTGCAGTGCTGCTGCGGGTGCCGAGATTTCTGGGCTATGCCGGGCAGGTCGGGTTTGGCATGGGCATGTTCATGGCGTTTCTCGGCGCCGCACCGTTTGTGATGATCAACGTGCTCGAACGGCCGCCGACCGAGTTTGGACTGTTCTTCATGATGGTCTCGGCCGGTTTCATGATGGGGTCTTTTCTGACAGGGCGTTTTGGCCAGCGACTGGGCATGGACCGGATGATGCGGATCGGCAGCGGGCTGGCCGTGATCCTGGGGGCCGTGATGCTCGGGCTGGTGCTGGCCGGTATATGGACGCCGTGGAGTATCTTCCTGCCGGGCGCAGGCATGGCGCTGGCCAATGGACTGGCGATGCCCAATGCACAGGCCGGTGCGGTGAGTATTAGCCCGCGCTTTGCCGGGACGGCTTCGGGGCTGATTGCGTTTTTGCAGATGCTCGTCGGTGCCGGGTTCGCACAGCTTGCCGGCATTGTTCAGGACGACACGCCGATCCCCATGGCCGTGCTGATGTTGTCTGCGTCTGTGTTGGCATTCCTGTGTTCGGTCTTTCTGACGCGTGTGGGCGCACAGGACGACTAGTCGCCGCGCGCAACACCCTCACGCCGGGGGTCGGCGCCGCCGCGCAGCTTTTTGTCGATGATTTCGATGCCGTGCAGACCGCTGTTCATGTCGTGGATCTGGATGCGGTTGCCGAGCGCTTCCAGTGCGGGGCGCAGTTCGACAGCAGGCGTGCCCGCTTCGAGATCGGTGAACCGGTTGCGGTTGACCAGATGGCCAAGATCAATCGCGGACTGGATGTCCATGTTCCAGTCCAGAACCGCGACGAGTGTTTTGGCCACATAGCCGATAATCCGGCTGCCGCCGGGAGAACCGACAACAAGCCGAAGCCTGTCGTTTTCATCGAAGACAATCGTCGGGGCCATGGAGCTGCGGGGCCGTTTGCCGGGCGCAATGCGGTTGGCGACCGGGGCGCCGTCCTTCGCAGGCCGGAACGAGAAGTCGGTCAGCTCATTGTTGAGCAGGAACCCGCCCACCATGATTTGGGACCCGAACGCGCCTTCGATGGTCGTCGTCATCGACAGCGCGTTGCCTTCGGCATCCACGATCGAGATATGGCTGGTGCCCGGTCGACCGTTTTGCGTATCGCCGCCTTTGGGTTTGCCGGGTGCTCCTGGCGGATTTCCGGGGACCATTGGCGGAATGATCGAGGTTTTGTCGCGGATGAACCTGCTGCGCTTTGCAAGATAGTCACGGTCCAGCAGTCCTGCGGTGGGGACGGCCACAAAATCGGCATCGGCGATGTACTGATTGCGGTCTGCGAAGGCGAGCTTGGAAGCTTCGTTCAACAAGTGCCAGCTGCGTGGGTTGTCGGGGCCGAGCGCGGGAAGCTCAAAGTTTTCGAGAATGCCCAGAATTTGACCTACGGTGAGGCCGCCTGATGACGGTGGTCCCATGCCGCACACTCGATAGGAGCGATACGGCTGACATACGGGTGTACGGCGAATGACTTTGTATGCTGCAAGGTCCGCGCGCGACAGGAGCCCGGGGTTTGTCCTGGCGTTGCGAACTGCGGTGACGATGGATTGCGCCAGGTCACCTTTATAGAACGCGTCAGGTCCATCCGTAGCGATGGTTTCCAGACTGGCTGCAAAGGCCGGATTGGTTCGTAGGGCACCGGCTGCCAGAGGCCTGTCGCCAGGGAAAAAATAGGCGCGCGTTGCTGCGAATGTTTTCAGGCGTTCTGCGCGTGGTCCCTGAAGCATGGCCGCAAGACGAGGCCCGACTGCGAAACCATTTTTTGCGAGTTGGATCGCAGGTTCGAAAAGTTCAGCCCATGGCAGTTTTCCATGTTCGCGATGGAGTTTGGCGAGTAGGGCGACGGTTCCCGGTGTGCCCACCGCATGTCCACCCAATAGGGCATCACTGAATTTCAGGGGCGTGCCATCCGTTTTCAGAAAATGGTCAGGTTTGATTTCGCGCGGCGCGGTTTCACGACCATCGTAGGCGATGGTGTCACGAGCCCGGGCGTCGTAGAACAATGCGAAAGCACCACCGCCAATGCCCGAACTTTGAGGTTCGACAAGGTTGAGCACAAGTTGGACCGCGATTGCGGCATCTGCCGCGCTGCCGCCGTTTTTCAGCATCTCCAGCCCGGCTTTTACGGCTTCCGGGTGCGCGGCAGCCACCATGTGTCGGCCCGCGTGGCTAAGCTGGCTCTGCCCGCGACCTGTGGAATCTTCAGGTTGCGGTGACTGAGCAAGCGCCAGTGACGGACTAAAGAAGCAACTGAGTCCGAGGAAAATCAGGAATTTGGTGAGCTTGTGAACGGTCATACCCCCAAGCTGCCACGGAATTGTGTTGTACCCAACTGTGCGCGTCGTCACATCTTCGCCAAGATTTTGCTACTATATGGCGTCATGTGCGGTTTGCGTTTGCAGGGGACGATCATCTAGCTTGTCGTTGATTTGCAAAGCTGGAAGCTGCGCCGGTTTTCCGCGTTTCGTTGCCCACGAAACGTCAGAGTTATCTGGAGAAATACGCTCGTGCGAAAGTTATTGATTGGCCTCGGTGTTCTTGTTGTCATTCTTGTTGGAGCGGCCTTTGCGGGCCCGCTTTTTATCCCCACAGATTCGATCAAGGCGGACATTGCCGCGGAAGTGCAAAAGGCAACGGGGCGAACGCTCTCCATCAACGGCAAGCTAAGCTTCCGCGTTCTGCCCGCACCCGGTGTCTCGGTTGATGACGTGGCGTTGTCAAACGCGGCCCAGGGCGGCGAGACAGCTATGGTGCGGCTTGAAGGCGCGAGCGTCGAGGTGGCCCTCCTGCCGCTTGTTTCGGGCAATGTGCAGATCAAGCGGATTGTCCTTCGCAAGCCAAGCATTCTGCTTGAGCAATATGCCGACGGTACCAACAACTGGACTTTCGCGCCGCAGCCCGCCGCCGCTGGCGTGGCAACTTCGGGCGCAGATTCGGGCGATGACACAGCGGCGGGCACACCGCCCATCCAGCTCGATGATGTGGTGATCGAAGACGGAACACTGACCTACAAAACTCCGGATCAGAGTGAGCGGGTCGAGAATATCAACATGTCCCTTGGAGCGGGGTCCCTTCTGGGCCCCTATCGCGGCGAAGGCTCTTTGATGGCACGTGGGTTCGATGTGTCCCTCAAGGCTGCCGTCGGGGAACTCGTCAATGACAAGGCAACACCGATCAATCTGCGGCTCACAACGGCCGGTGCCAAGATCGGCTATTCGGGTGTGCTGTCTGGCGCCACAGGCGCCCCACGGGTGTCCGGCCAGATAGAGGTTCGCGCCGACGATTTGTCAAAGATGATTGGCAGTATGTCAGGTGGAACACCGCCGGCAGCCTTGCGAGGCAAGGCGCTGGAGTTTGATGGCACTTTGACAGCCACACAGACCGCGGTGAACATCAATGATCTTGCATTGCGCCTGGGAGATGATTCTGCGACCGGCGCTATTGATGTCGCGCTGGGTGACAATCTCAGCGCCAATGTTGTTCTCAACATGTCGCAGCTGGATCTTGATCGGTTGCTCGCGGAAACACAGTCGACAGCGGCGCCGGCAAAACCCGCACCCGCATCCTCGAAGTCCGACTCGCCCGCAGCGTCTTCTGGAGCGGCGGGCAAAGGTGGCTTTTCCATACCGGAAAATATTTCCGCCAGCATTGAAACCAAGATCGACACGCTGGTCTATCGCGACGGAGTCATCCGTCAGGTCTTTCTGAATGCTGATATCACGCAAGGCGCGGTCAATATTTCCCGGGCATCCGCGCAACTGCCGGGTGGGTCCTCTGCATCTCTGGTTGGTCTGGTGTCGCCAACCGACGCCGGTCCCAAATTTGATGGTCAGGCTGAGGTTTCTTCGGACAACCTTCGTTCATTGCTGAAATGGGCGGGAACGGATGTGTCCGCTGTACCTGCCGAGCGTTTGCGCAAGATGGCGGGTTCTGTGACGGTTGGCGCCACGCAGGAGAACATCACGCTGACGGATATTGATGTCAGTGTGGATGTCTCGCGGTTGCGCGGCGGAGTGGCGATTGCGTTGCGTGATCGTCCGGGATTTGGTGTGGGGCTGTCGCTCGATAAATTGAACCTCGATGCGTACCTGCCCGACGCCAGTGCCGTGAAGCCGGATGCGGCAGTATCGAAGGCTGGCGGAGCCGCTGCCGAGGGCCAGAAATCTTCCGGCAAGACCACCGACAATTCGGATGGTTTGGCTGCGCTGAACGCGTTCGACGCGATACTGCAGTTGAAGGTTGGAGAGCTTGTTTACCGGGCGCAAAAGCTGCGCGGTATCAATCTCGACAGCACAATTCAGGCTGGAATGCTCGAGGTTCGCGATGCTTCGGTCGCCAATCTGGAGGGCGCTAAAGTTTCGGCCAAGGGACGGATTGATGATCTTGCGGGTGCGCCCAAGGCTGACCTGGCGATCAATATTGACGCGCCGGATGCCGACAAGCTGCTGGCCTTGGCAAATGTTACTGCCCCGTCATCGATTGGTCCGGGGAAGCTCAACGGAACGTTCCGTGGTGATATGCAGAACCTTGTTGTCGATACTTCGCTACAGGCATTGGGTGCGCGACTGAACGTGAAAGGCACAGTGGCCGCCTTGGCTCTGCCGCCGCGTTATGATCTGAAACTTGATTTGAAACATGCCGATGCGTCGGTTTTCTTCGCGCAGCTTGGCGGGGACAAAGGTGCAGCGGGTGTGAAAACCGGCCCTCTGTCAGCGCTGATTAATGCACGCGGCGATCTGAACACATCGGCTATTGATGCGAATATCGGCGTTGGACCGGGTAAGATCGTGATCGACGGGAAGGTTGGCAATCTGGCTGCGGGAGCTCCAACCGGGGCGCTGACCGTGGCGGCCAATCATCCAGACATGGTCGCGTTTGTGCAAACCTTTGCCAATGCGTACAAGCCTGCCCTGGCTGATGCCGGGCCATTCGCACTCAAAGCGAGTGTTGATATTCAGCCTCAGCTGGTTTCATTGCAACAGCTTGAGGGCCGCGCAGGGCCGGTCAGCTACGCCGGAACGGCGCAGATGACCCTCGGCGGCGAGAGGCCTGACCTGACCGCTGAGCTGAAAACGAGCGAGATTATCGTCGACTGGTTTCTGCCTGTCTCATCAACAAACAAGTCAACGGGCAAGACGTCGGCAGGCGGTGGCAAGACTGCTTCTCCCGGCGGCAGCAAAGCCAATGGGGGAGAGCGCTGGTCGCGTGAGCGACTGGATTTGTCGGCGCTACAGACCGCCAATGCGGATATAGAGCTTTCCGCACCGGCCATTACCTATACTGACATTCGGGTGGATCAGCCGCAGCTTGCGGTCACCGTGCGCAATGGCGTGCTGGACCTGAAGCAGCTTTCCGGTAAAGCCTTTGGTGGCGGCTTCAGTATGACGGGGCAGGTGGCGGACCGTGATGTGCCAACCATGCGATACGCGTTGGATGTCCAAGGCGCGGATGCTGCGAAGTTCCTCGGTGGTGCTTCGAAAAGTGGTGACAAGGGGGTGATGTCGGCGCTTGAGCTGCTGTTTCCGGTCTCGAATGTGAAGCTTGTTTCGGGAACGCTTGGCGCTGATCTGAATGTGGCATCACGCGGCCGCAGTGAATTCGAGATGATCTCGAATCTCGGTGGAGATGGAGCGATGCAATTCACCAATGCTGTCGTTGACGGCATTGATGTGTGCCGGATCAGCAATCAGCTCGACAATCTGAACGGATTGGAAGGTTTTCTGGGACTGGCGACCTCTGCGCAGGGTGGGCAGACCAAGATCGAAAGCTTCAATGGTCGTTTCGATATTGCCAATGGAGTCGCGACCTTGCCGCAACAGCAGCTCAATGCAGAATGTGCTGCGGTCGCTTTTTCGGGAACAACGAACCTGCCGAAATGGCTGGTGGATATCCGAGCCAAAGCCGGTTTCCCGGCGCATCCGGAATTTCCCGGTCTCGTCGTGGAGCAAAAAGGATCGCTCGATGCTCCCAACACCCGGCTTGTAAACCTGAATCAAATCAATGATTTCGTGGCCAGCAAGGCGGTTGGAACCGTGTTGCGGAAGTTCCTGCCGGGAGCAAGCCAGCAGCAACAGCAACCGAGTTCGGGCGGCACGACGACGCAACCGCAGTCGCAGCCAACTGGTGACCCGTTCAAAAGTTTGCTCGAAGGCCTGATCAAACGACGCTAGAGGCGTCGGCCTGATCGGGCAGGGTCAACTGCGCAGATCTTCCAGGATGAAAACCCGGATCGCGCTCGACAGGCTGCCGTCGCGCGACTGATCGATCTGGGTGACAAGTTCATTGACCGAAATGCGGCGTGACTTGGCGACCTTGCGGAGGTGATCCCAGAAGACATTTTCGAGCGAGACACTTGTGCGGTGCCCAGCAACAACCACCGAACGTTTCTTGTTCGCGGATTGATGGGGAAGTGTCTCGATGATGTTTTGCATCATGCAGGCTCGATCATGTTCTCCGGTTTGACCCACTCATCATACTGCTCTGCCGTGAGTACACCCAAGTCAATTGCAGCAGCTTTTAGGGTACTCCCGTCTGCAAATGCCTTTTTTGCGACCTTTGCAGCGTTGTCATAGCCAATATGCGGGTTCAATGCAGTAACCAGCATGAGTGACTGCGCCATCAATTCGGCGATCCGATCATGGTTGGCTTCGATGCCATCCACACAGCGATCAGTGAAACTGCGGCAGGCGTCACCCAACAGTCCGGCCGAACGCAGGACATTGAAAATGATCACCGGCTTGAAGACATTGAGCTCGAAATGTCCGTTGCTGCCAGCAACGGTCACGGCCATGTTGTTCCCCATGACTTCGGCGGCAACCATGGTCAGTGCCTCACACTGGGTCGGGTTGACCTTGCCCGGCATGATCGATGAGCCCGGCTCATTGGCTGGCAGGTTCAATTCGCCAATGCCACTGCGCGGGCCGGAGCCCAGAAAGCGCACATCATTGGCAATCTTCATTGCAGCAACGGCACCGACATTGAGCGCGCCGGAGGCCGCTACCATGGCGTCATGCGCGGCGAGACCGGCAAACTTGTTTGGCATGGTTTCGAACGGCATGCCTGTGATCTTCGCGACCTCTTCGGCAAAGCGCTCTGCGAACCCCTTGGGTGTGTTCAGGCCGGTGCCGACAGCGGTGCCGCCCTGTGCAAGCTGCAGCAGATCGGGCAAGGCACGTTCGACACCCGCAATCACGCTGCCCATCTGTGCGGCGTAGCCCGAGAATTCCTGGCCCAGTGTCAGCGGTGTCGCATCCTGGGTGTGGGTACGGCCGATTTTAATGATGTCTTTGAACTCGGCGGTCTTGGCGTCGAGCGCATCCTTGAGATGTCTCAGCGAGGGGATCAGACGGTTCTGAAACTCGAGCGCGGCTGCGATATGCATGGCTGCTGGAAACGTGTCATTCGATGACTGACTGCGGTTGACGTGATCGTTAGGATGCACCGGTGATTTGTCGCCGGGCTTGCCGCCCATCATTTCGTTGGCGCGGTTCGCGATCACTTCATTGGCATTCATATTCGACTGGGTGCCCGATCCGGTCTGCCAGACAACCAGCGGAAAATTGTCATCGAACTTACCGTCGATGACTTCCTGCGCAGCGTCAGCAATGGAAGTCGCGACATCTTCCTCAAGCTGGCCCAGGGCCAGATTGGCGCGCGCGGCAGCCTGTTTTTGAATGCCGAGGGCGCGCACCAGCGGGACAGGCATGCGATCATTGCCTATGGGGAAATTTTCAATACTGCGTTGGGTCTGTGCCCCCCAGTATTTGTCGGCCGGAACTTCGACCTCGCCCATCGTGTCGGATTCAGTACGCGTGTTGTTTGTCATCATGATCTCCAGTTTCGGCGCGCATTATCGCTGCCGCGGCGTGCAGGTAAAGGGCAATCCGTTCAAAGATGTCATTCCACGAATGATCCGGCTCTCAGGCAGGCGGTTTTCCCTTCTTTACAGGCTTGCGTGCCTGCGCGCGATTGGCTGCTGCGAGAGCCATATGGGCCCAGGTGCCAAGCGCATCGATATCTCCAGCGGTGTTGTTGGGAACGCTCATATAGGAGAGCGCGATTTGCTTGCCCGCTTTTTCATAGAGGAACGGCTCTGACCCGACGGCCGTGAATTCGGGCCTGGTCTCGTCGTCGACCTTGAGATAGAGCGCGTCGTCGGCGATGAGAGCGAACATCACACCGTCACAGAATATGCCGTGCCCGCCGAACATGCGTCGCAGCCGCGCATGGGTATCAAAGGGCGGGCCAACCTGAACCAGCAGGTCGAGCGTATAGTCGGGGAATTCGGAATCTGACGCCATGCCGGCGAAGCGGGCCTATTTTTTGCGGAAGTTGTCGAGACTGACGACTTCAGCACTGTCTTTGTCGTTGTTGTCGTCGCCGTCGCTGGCGTCGCTGCCGTCTCCGCCTTCTGCATCTTCGTTCGCGGAGTCCTCAACCGGCTCGCGCGCAACGTCATCGGGGATCGGGATCAGTTCGCCTTCGGGGCGAATGGTCGGGACATTGATCGACCCAACGGAATCAACTGTGAACTGCAGGCCGAACTTCACTGACGGATCAACGAATGAGGTCATGGCGTCATACGGAATACGGAGTTCTGCGGGGCGGTTCTTGAAGCTCAAGGTGACCGTGAACTGTTCGTCCTCAATGGTGAGGTCCCAGAATTGATGCTGGAGCACGATCGTCATTTCTTCAGGATACTGGTCATGAAGATAGTCGGGGATCGAGACACCGGGCGCCGTGGTGCGAAAGGTCAGATAGAAATGGTGGTCGCCGGGAAGACCCTCATCACGAGCGTGTTCCAGAGCTTTGCGCACAACGCCGCGAAGGGCGTCTTCCACCATCTGGTCGTATTTCATCAAATTGTCGGTCATAGCGTCGCGATCGAAGCGCGCTCAGGCGCGTGGGTCAACGGGTCAGGTCGAAAAAGCTGGGTACAGTTTCGGCCGGCGGGGTGATTCGCGATATTGATATCCGAGTTTCGGTGCGAGGCACGTGAATGAAGTGGGGGGCTTCTGTTGCCCGGTGCCCCCCGAACCGCGCTTGCTTCTGCGTGTTAGGCAGCTACAGCGAAGGTTTCAACATTGTCGTTGGCACCTATGAATATGGCCCGATATCGGTGGTACCATGCCGAACGAAAGTTCATCCTTTACGCGCCCGTCGATCCTGTTTCGCCCCCATCACGATCATGGCCGAAGCCACGAAACTCGAGAAATTGGTGGAGGCGCCGGGTACTGCCCCCGGGTCCGAACGTTTATTGCGAAAAACGTTTATCGTCATAGTCAGGCAAGCCCGACACCCCAAATATAGGTGGTGAGAGCCTTTTGTGAAAGGTCAGTGGCAGGTTATCCCCGTTGGACCGGCTTTCCACAGGCGATCGCGGATATTCGCGACTCGCGATGGCGACTAGGTTGCACCCTTGGATCGGCGGTCATCTGGACCCCGCGTGGAGTAGAGAATGCAGCAATATCTCGATCTGATGCGCCATGTTCGTGAAAACGGTCATGAGCGCAGTGACCGTACGGGAACGGGCACATTATCTGTGTTCGGACATCAGATGCGATTTGATCTTTCGGATGGTTTTCCGCTCGTCACCACCAAGAAAATTCACACTCAATCGGTTATCCATGAACTGCTGTGGTTCCTCAAAGGCGACACCAACATTGCGTATCTGAACGAGAACGGTGTCTCGATCTGGAACGAATGGGCAGATGCGGATGGTGACCTGGGCCCGGTCTATGGTCATCAGTGGCGTTCATGGCCAACCCCGGATGGGCAGAAAGTGGATCAGATCACCAATCTGCTGGATCAGATCAAGAACCGCCCGGATTCGCGTCGGCTGATTGTCAGCGCTTGGAATGTGGCCGATGTAGACAGCATGGCGCTGCCGCCCTGCCACTGTCTGTTTCAATTCTATGTGGCGGACGGGAAGCTTTCCTGTCAGCTCTATCAGCGCAGCGCGGATATCTTTCTCGGTGTGCCGTTCAACATCGCATCCTATGCTCTGTTGACCATGATGATTGCGCAAGTCACGGGCCTGGAAGCCGGTGAGTTCATTCATACGTTCGGGGATGCGCATCTGTATCTCAATCATCTGGAGCAGGCAGATGCTCAACTGGCGCGCGAAACTTACGAACTACCGCAGATGACCCTGAACCCCGATGTGACCGACCTGTTTGAGTTCACCTATCACGACTTCGATCTGGACGGATATCGGTTCCACCCGCATATCCCGGCCAAGGTTGCGGTCTGATCCGTTGATTCTTTCTCTTATCGTTGCTGTCGCCGAGAATGGATTGATCGGCCGTGATGGCGACCTGCCATGGCGGATTCCGGCTGATCTGAAATTTTTCAAAAACACCACTATGGGAAAGCCCATCGTCATGGGCCGCAAAACCTGGCAATCCATCGGTCGCCCGCTGCCCGGGCGCGCAAATATTGTGATTACCCGCGACCCGCAGTTTGTCGCGGATGGTGCCATCGTGGTGCATGACCTTGCGGCTGCGCTGGTTGCGGCCGGGGACGTTCCCGAATTGATGATTATTGGTGGCGCGCAGATTTACGCGATGGCGCAGGAACACGCAGACCGGGTGTATCTGACCGAGGTACATGCCGCGCCTGAGGGCGATACGTTTCTGCCCGCCTTTGCATCCAGCGAATGGCGGGAAGTCGCCCGCGAGCGCCACGATGCCGACGCCGATATTCCGGCTTACAGCTTCGTGACGCTCGAACGGATCAGATAGGTTCTAGCTCTTGTCGCGAAGACCCGGCCAGTTCTGGTCAGCTGCTTCAATATTTCCACTTTTATCCAGCGCCCAGCGGGCCCGAACGACTTTGGAATAATTCAGGTAGAGTTTGCCGTCTCGGATTGACCACGCTTTGGGATCAATCGTGGCCGTGTAGTTGTTGGCTACGGCCCAGGCGCAATAACCGCCATAGGCGGGTGCATATTTCTCGGGATTGGCTGCGAACATTTCCTTGTTCTCGGATGACGAGAACTGCCAGGTGGCACCCTGATAGTCGAAACTGTGGGACGGTGATCCCGCAACCGCTTTTTCCTGGGTGAAGTAGGCGACCGGGTCGTAACCGCGGATTGCTTTTCCGTCTGTGTTGAACACTGGATCGACAGCGTGAGCCGGTGAAACAAATACCAGTACAGCGAAAAGGATAGCGGCGGCCTGGGCGATGGATCGCATGATGAAAACTCCTGAAATAGATGTTCGTTGTAAAGGTAAACAACCAATACCCTGCACGCATTCCATCCTTTTTGACGAAATCTGATTTGCGTTGCCGGGGGAGGTGAGAGCCGCCGGGCTGGAGGCCAATCGCTACCAGCCTTATGGGGGGCAAAGCGGGCCAGTAGTTTGCGGGGCACGGCCTGATCCGGCCCGGCGGTCTCTCGGTGCGGGAGAACTTCAGTGCCCGCATCTGATCACCTAGATGGGTACACCTGTTCCCAGAGACAACGGGCAAACCCATCCGGTTTGTTCAACAAAGCGAGAGCATTCGTCGCGAAAGCGTGAGCGGCCTGACGGGCTACTCCATCACGATCTTTGGAGCTGCGGCCCCGGCGCCACTGGCAACTTTCTCCAGGACGGCTGCGGCGATGCTTCGATAGGCCTGTGCATGGGGGCCATCTGGCTCCGAGGCGGTGATCGGCTGACCTGAATCCGATGTGATCCGGATCGCAACATCGAGAGGGACCTCGCCGAGGAAACCGCAGCCAAGTTTGTCGGCTTCTGCGCGCGCGCCCCCATGTCCGAAGATATCGGTCTGCTCACCGCATTTCGGGCAAATGAACGTACTCATGTTTTCGATGATCCCGAGAACAGGAACATTCGTTTTGGCGAACATGTTGATGCCTTTGCGCGCATCGATCAGTGCAATGTCCTGTGGCGTGGAAACGATGACGGCGCCGGCAAGGGGCACCCGCTGGGCCATGGTCAGCTGTGCATCCCCGGTTCCCGGCGGCATGTCGACGATGAGAACATCCAGCGGTCCCCAGGCGACTTCCCGCATCATCTGTTCGAGGGCGCCCATCACCATCGGGCCACGCCAGATCATGGCGGTGTCTTCGGCAACCATGAAACCCATGGACATCACCTTCACCCCATAGGCTTCGAGTGGCGCGATTCGCTTGTCCGGGAGCGGCTGGGGCTTGTCGGTGATGCCGAACATGCGCGGCAGGGAGGGGCCATAAACATCGGCATCCAGAATGCCGACCTTTTTGCCCATCGACGCCAGGGCAACGGCAAGGTTGACCGCAGTGGTGGACTTCCCGACGCCACCCTTGCCACTGGCCACAGCGATGATGGCACCCACATCCGGCAGCAATTCACCGGCGGGTTCGGTGGGCGCCTGACCGCGCGGTGCGGTGTTGGGCTGGGTCTGTTCCGGGGCCTTGTTGTGGGCGGTGAGCACGGCGGAAACCGAGGATACACCGCTCAGCGCCATCACGGCGCGCTCGGCGGCTTTGCGCAGCGGTTCCATGCGTTCGGCATCGGCCGGGTCTATCTCGATGGCAAAACCAACATTGCGATCCTTGATCACCAATCCGGAGATTTGACCCCCGGAGACAAGGTCTTTGCCGCTGACAGGATCCATAACTGTGCGCAATGCATTTTGAATGTCTTCCTGCGACAACGATGACATGCTTGAAAACTCCGGTTGGACGGACAATATCCGTTGGGGATAATCGCCAGGGCGTGATCACGCCTTGTGAGAAGTTGTGATATAAGCTTCGGCGAAACATTTATAAACCCGGCATGATCGCGGTCGCCCGACAACAGGGCACTTGGATCGTAGACGTGTTGGAAAACAGGTGAGGATTTCCGAATGCCTTGGAACAGTCAGGGAGGCAACGGCGGCGGCGGCCCATGGGGCGGCAGCGGCGGTGGCGGTGGCGGCGGCCCATGGGGCGGTCAACGTCCGACAGGCGGCGGCGGCGG
>JABJAG010000126.1 GCA_018666195.1 Alphaproteobacteria bacterium | reverse complement strand
TTACGCCAATGTGCCGCCGGCTGATATTGCATCCTCGAGCGCTGAAGAACTGTTTGGAACGAGTGCTTCTTTCTGGGATTTCGCACAGAAACGTCGGCCGGGTGAACCGCTGATCCGGGTGTTCAATCCGCGTGAGGACGCCCACGGCTGGAACTCGCCACACACGGTGATTGAGGTGGTCACTGATGACATGCCGTTCCTGGTCGATTCCCTGACAGCTGAGCTCAACTATCAGGGATTGATCGTTCATCTGGTGATCCATCCGATCTTTACGGTCCGCCGCAACACCAAGGGCGAACTCAAATCCTGTAGCCCGGCGACCGAAGGTGAGGGCAAACCGGAAAGCTTCATGCATTTTGAAGTGAGCGGGCAAAGTGATCCAGCGGCGCTGGCGCGTCTGACCAGCCGCACTGAACAGGTGCTCGAGGATGTGTCGGCTGCCGTACAGGACTGGCCGGAGATGAAGGACCGGGTGGCCGCATTGATCGAAGATCTGAGCGCGGAATCCGCGAAGAAAGTTGCGCGCGATGAACGTGCGCAAACCAAGGCATTTCTGGAATGGCTCAATGATGATCATTTCACCTTCCTTGGATATCGCGAATACCGGCACACAGGCACCGGTGCGAAACAGCGACTGAAGGCAGAGGCGGGAGGACTGGGTGTTTTGCGCGATGCCGGTCGTGCGATTTTTGAGAACTGGGCCAATGACGCCCCTTTGCCCGAGGATGTGCGCTCCTTTATCCGTCAACCTCGTCTGATGATGGTGACCAAAGCCAATCAGCGTGCATCGGTGCACCGGCGTGTGCATATGGACGTGGTTGGTGTGAAGACATTCGATGCGCGTGGGAATGTCACCGGTGAACGCATGATTGTTGGGTTGTTCACCTCCGCGGCCTATAGCCGTTCCCCGATGAACATTCCGATGTTGCGTGGCAAGATCGAAGCCGCGCTGAGCCAGACCGCCTTCCCGCCGTCGAGCCATGACGCCAAGGCGTTGTCGCATATTCTGGAGAATTATCCGCGCGATGAGCTGTTGCAGATCGCGCCGAAGCACTTGCTCGCGAATGCGCTGGGGATTCTGCATCTGCAGGAGCGCCAGCGGACGGCGATGTTTGTGCGCGAGGACCCTTTCAAACGCTACGTGACGGCCCTCGTATTTGTGCCGTGGGATCGCTTCGACACGAATTTGCGAATCAAGCTGGCGGAGATTCTCGAGGATGCTTTCGATGGAACACTCTCGGCGTTCTATCCCGAGTTCGGGGTCGAATCCGTTCTCGTGCAAATTCTGTATGTCATCAAGATAGGCCCGGGCGGCATTCCGAAATACAGTATCGAGAAGATTGAAGACCGGTTACGCGAGGCAACGCGTTCCTGGGAGGACAGTCTGCGTGATGCTCTGATTGAAGCGCGCGGCGAGGAATCCGGACTTGTGATGTTCCAGCGCTATGGTCAGGCCTTCACCCCGGCGTACCGGGACCGGTATGGCCCTGAGGATGGCGTTCAGGATATCGCGTTGATTGATGCGGCCAGGATCGCGGATGGGTTGCAGCTCAATCTTTATCGCACTGAGGGAGAGCCCGAAACCACCGTTCACCTGAAGCTTTATCACAGCGGCGCGCCGCTACCTTTGTCTGACGTTATTCCAATGTTGGAAAACATGGGCCTCAAGGTCATGGGTGAGGAACCTTTTGAGGTGAACTACGTCTATGGCGAACACACCGGTGAAATCTGGGTCCACGACTTTGCCATGGAAGCCAGGTCAGGGATGCCGGTCGATCTTGGCGCTGTTCGTGATTCCTTCCATGCGTGTTTCGCAGGTGTCTTTACCGGGCATGTCGCAGATGACGGATTCAACAATCTTGTGTTGGGGGCCGGCCTCGAATGGCGAGAGATTCTGGTCTTGCGATCCTATTGCAAGTTCCTGCTGCAAAGCCGAATTCAGTTCTCCCAGTCCTATATGGAAGACACGCTCGCCAACAATCCCGCGCTTGCCGGGCTTATCGTTGCCTTGTTCTTTGCGCGGTTCGACCCTGCTGTGGCCGGAACGCCGGCTGCGAGCCGTTGCGTCAAGAAGCTACGCCATCAATTCACAGAAGGACTTGATGCTGTTGTGAACCTCGATGAGGACCGTATCCTTCGCCGCTTTTCGAATGCCATTGAATCGACCCTGCGCACGAACTTCTTCATGACCGAGGATGACGGGGCATTGAAAACCTATGCTTCCTTCAAGATCGACAGCCAGTGCGTCGAGGAGCTGCCAGAGCCGCGCCCGAAGAAAGAGGTTTTCGTCTACAGCCCTCGGATGGAAGGGTGTCATTTGCGGGGCGGCGATGTGGCCCGTGGCGGAATTCGCTGGTCAGACCGTCGTGAGGATTTTCGGACAGAGATTCTGGGTCTCCAGAAAGCGCAGACGGTCAAGAACGCTGTCATTGTGCCCGTTGGTGCCAAGGGCGGTTTCGTGTGCAAGGCATTGCCGGCACCAACCGGTGACCCGCAGGCAGACCGTCAGGCAACCCAGACCGAAGTTATCGCCTGCTATACGACGTTGATACGCGGGCTGCTCGACATCACCGACAATTTCGTCGATGGAAAAATTGTCGTGCCAAAGGACGTTGTCCGTCTGGACGAGGATGATCCGTATCTCGTGGTTGCTGCGGATAAGGGCACAGCGACATTCTCTGATATCGCCAATAGCATCAGCCAGGATTACGGGTTCTGGCTTGGTGACGCCTTTGCCTCAGGCGGCTCTGCCGGCTATGACCACAAGAAGATGGGCATCACCGCGAAAGGTGCCTGGGAATCGGTCAAACGGCATTTCCGCGAAATCGGCCACGATACCCAGAGTCAGGAATTTTCTGTTGTGGGCGTTGGTGATATGTCCGGCGATGTCTTCGGCAACGGGATGTTGCTCTCAAAGCACATCCGGCTGGTTGCGGCCTTCAACCATATGCATATCTTCTTTGACCCGGACCCGAACCCGGCGAGGAGCTTTGCCGAACGGGCGCGCCTGTTTGCGATGCCGCGGTCCAGCTGGACGGATTATGACGCGAAACTGATATCGAAGGGCGGCGGGATTTTTGATCGAAAGGCCAAGTCGATCAAGCTTTCGGCCCAGATGAAATCGTTCCTCGATGTGTCAGCGGACGCCATGACTCCCAATGAGCTGATCCGCGCGATCCTCGTGGCGCAGTCGGACCTGCTCTGGTTTGGCGGGATTGGCACCTACATCAAATCCTCGGATGAATCGAATGCTGATGCTGATGATCGCTCCAACGACGGGGTTCGGGTTGATGCTGAACTGCTGAACTGCAAAGTGGTTGGCGAGGGGGCCAATCTTGGCCTGACCCAGCTGGGCCGTATCGAGTTCGCACGGAATGGCGGCCGGTTGAACACCGACTTCATTGATAATTCAGCCGGTGTGGATTGCTCGGACCATGAGGTGAACATCAAGATTGCGCTCGACGATGTGGTGTCGGGCGGGGATATGAACCTCAAGCAGCGCGATGCATTGTTGGTGAAAATGACCGACGAAGTGTCAGATCTGGTTCTGAACGACAATTATCTGCAGACCCAGACCATCTCTCTGGCAGAACGTCGCGCTACGGAATTACTGGAGGCCCAGTGGCGCGTGATGCGGGCACTCGAGCGTCGTGGGTTGCTGGATCGTACCATTGAACATCTGCCCGATGATGACGCCATGTCTGATCTACAGGATGATGACCTTGGTCTGACCCGGCCTGAATATGCGGTGTTGTTCTCTCATTCCAAGATAGCGCTTTATGGCGATCTGTTGCCCTCGCAGGTGCCGGATGATCCCTATCTGATGACCGACCTGTCGCGATATTTCCCCAAGCCCTTGCGCGAGCGTTTTGAAACCCAGATTTCGCGCCATCGTCTCCGACGGGAGATCGTTGCGACCTATGCCACGAACTCGCTGGTCAACCGCGTGGGCGCAACCTTTGTGCAGGACTTGCAGGGACGTTCGGGGGGCTGCGCCCGATGACATCACACGGGCCTATGTGATTGCCCGCGACGCCTTTGATCTGCGTCCGGTGTGGCGGGATATTGAAGCACTCGATCTGAAAGTGGATGCGGCTGTCCAGATGGATATGGCTCACGAGCTGGAAATGCTGGTTGAGCGCATGACGGTGTGGTTCCTGAACAATGCCCGGCGTCCTCTGGACATTGCTGCGACCATCGGTCGTTACGCGCCGGGCATTCGCGAGCTGGTTGATGACCTGCCCGAAATCGTTGCCGAGGAGGACCGCCGTGGTATCGCGGCGCAAACAGCCCGACTCACGGAACGGAGCGTCCCAAAGGCGCTGGCCCGTAAGATTGCCAGCCTGCAGGTTCTCGCCGCAGGTGGTGATGTGGTGCAGATCGCACGCGAATCATCGGTGCCGGTTCTCGATACCGGGCGGGTGTATTTTGAGCTTGGATCACGGTTGGGGATTGACTGGCTGCGGCATGCGGCGCGGGCGATCGAGCCGGGCACGGACTGGGAACGGCTGGCCGTGGAATCAATCATTGATGACAGCTACGGCCATCAATCGGCCCTGACCAATCAGGTGCTCGACGTGGCTGGTGGCGGGAAGCTTGGTTCGAAAGCCGCCGAGGGTGTGATTGAGGTCTGGATTGCATCTCGCGATGGTGCAGTGGGGCGCACGGTCCAGCTGCTTGATTCCTTGCGTGAAAGCGAAGCCGTTGATCTGGCCATGCTGACGGTGGCAAATGGCCAGCTACGTGGATTGCTCGCCCAATAGACCGTCTGATCGGCATGGTGTGATCCGGGACCCTGCGTTAAGACACAGGACCGGCTTTTTGTACCGGCGGTCATGATCGGGTCTCGTGTGAGTTACAACGCTTCATCTGCGACAGGAAAGCTGGCGATTCTGGCAGCCCTGGCGGCCTGTCTTTCGACAGCTTTGGGCGGATCGGCTTTTGTTGCGGTGCGCTTTCTGGTGACGGAAACGGAGCCGGTGACCGTTGCCTTTCTGCGTAATGTTATTGCCGCGGTGGTCCTGACATCCTTTGCTCTTGTGGCGGTCCGACGCTGGCCCTCGCCACGTGAGCTGTTGATCATGGGCGCCATGGGCGCGATGTTTTTCGGCGGGTTACAGTTCATTTTCTCGACGGCTCTGACCTTCACGACGTCCTCGCGCGGCGCGCTCGCCTATATGACCACGCCGTTCATCACCCTGATTATCGCGGGAATGTTCGGGATCGAACGACCGACCCGGCAAAAGCTGATCGGTATCACCATTGCAACATCTGGAATTGTTGTTGCACTCGCCCAAAGTGCGGGCGCGCCGCCAGATGCGTGGATTGGCGATGGACTGGTGCTTGTGGGTGCTGTGATCACTTCGGTTTATGGCGTCTGGTCGAGCCGCGCCTTGCAACGTCATTCGCCGCTGGTGGCTGTCGTCAGCGGCGTCGTGCCGGGCTCATTACTCCTCTTCCTTCTGGCCTTGGGTTTGGGGGCGCCAACTTTTACACCTGAGCTGTCGAGCACTGGTTGGGCGGCTGTGGCGTTTCTTGGCATTGGCGCTGCGGTCATTTCCTACACGCTCTGGCTCTGGGCCTTGCGCCACACCACGCCGACCCTTGTTGCGGTGGCGCTGCCGATGAACCCGCTGATGGCGCTGCTCTGGGGGGCGGTGTTGCTCGGTGAGGACGTCACCATCGAAATGATTGCTGGCTTTGGGCTGGTGCTGGTTGGAATCACAATTGCCAACTGGCGTCGGCGCTTAAAGGATTCGACGGCATGACGACACCCCCTGATCAGAAATCATCGCCACCCAAGCGCCCGTTTGATCCTCGGGCGGTGGGTTCGTGGTGTGTTTTCGACTGGGCAAACTCTCCCTTCCCGGCGGTGATTTTGACGTTCGTGATACCGGCCTATTTCGCTGATGCCGTGATGAAAGACCCTGCCCGGGCGGCAGAAATGTGGGCGGTGATGACCGGTATTGCAGCGCTCACAATCGCGGTTCTGAGCCCGGTGCTCGGCGCAATCGCCGACCAGGGGCGTGCGCGAAAGCCATGGCTAGCGCTGTTCACAGCGATCATGGCAGCTGGGTCCCTGGCGCTTTGGTTTGTGCGCCCGGACGCCTCGGATGCAGTCCTGTTGTTGTTGCTCGTGGGCGGCATGGTCGTCGCCTTCGAATTGTCGATGGTGTTCTACAATGCCTTGTTGCCAAGCCTGGTGCCCGGAGATTGGTTTGGGCGGATATCGGGCTGGGCGTGGGGGCTAGGATATCTCGGGGGTGTTGGCGGATTGCTGCTGGTGCTGTTCGTGTTCGTCCTTGCTGACCCGCCGCCATTCGGTCTCGATGGGGCTTCCGATGTACTGGAGAACGTCCGGATGTCCGGCCCGGTCGTTGCCCTCTGGCTCATGTTGTTCTGTGTACCCTTGTTCTTGTGGACCCCAGACCCGCAGGGTCGTGGACTGCCGTTGGGCTCTGCCATCCGTACGGGATTGGTGGAGTTGAAGCAGACGCTGCGAAACCTGCCCAATCACCCGCAGCTCTGGCGCTTTCTGCTGGCGCGCATGCTCTTTACCGACGGACTGAATACCTTGTTTGCCTTCGGCGGCATCTTTGCCGCCGGGACGTTCGGGATGCCGGTGGCCGAAGTCATCATGTTCGGCCTGCTCCTCAACATCACTGCAGGTCTGGGTGCATTTGCATTTGGGTGGATCGATGATCGGATTGGTGCCAAGCGCACGATCCTGATCGGTATTGTAGGGATCGTTGTCGTCGGAACACCGTTGCTGATGGTTGAATCCAAGCTGGCATTTATTGTTCTGGGGGCGACGCTCGGTATATTTTTTGGCCCGGTGCAGGCGGCGAGCCGGTCCATGATGGCGCGGATCATTCCGCCGGGCACCGAAAGCGAAATGTTCGGGCTTTATGCGCTGTCGGGCAAAGTGACGGCCTTTATGGGGCCCTGGGCCGTTGCCGTGGTGACGGCAGCAACCGGCAGCCAGCGCTGGGGTATGGCCACGGTGTTGCCGTTCCTGATCATGGGCGGGTTGCTGCTGTTCTTCACCGTCCGGGACGTACCAGCCCGGCGCTAACCTGCCAGACGCACGGCTGTTCCCGAGGCCACGACCATCAGCATCGACCCTTTGTCGCCGACCACCTCGTAGTCGAGGGACAGTCCGATAATGGCATTGGCCCCGCGCTCGCTGGCTTCGGCTTCGATCGCTTCCATCGCGCCATCGCGTGCGGAGGCCAGAACCTTTTCGTAACTGCCTGAGCGGCCCCCAACTACGTCACGCACAGAGGCGAACATATCGCGCACGATGTTGGCGCCGACTATCGCTTCGCCAGCGCAGATACCAAGATACTCTTCAACACTGCTTCCTTCGACATGTCCGGTTGTGGTGACGATCATGGGGGTCTCCTTTTGGTGACTAGTGGCGGAAATGGCGCATACCTGTGAAGACCATGGCGATACCGGCTTCGTCCGCAGCGGCGATCACCTCATCGTCACGCACAGAACCACCGGGCTGGATGACCGCTGTGGCGCCGGCCTCGATGGTGGTCAACAGACCATCGGCGAAAGGGAAAAACGCGTCCGATGCGGCAACCGACCCCTGGGTCAGAGGCTCGGTTTCACCTGCAGCTTCGGCGGCCTCTTTCGATTTGTGGGCGGCGATCCGTGCGGCATCCACCCGGCTCATCTGGCCGGCACCGATCCCGACCGTCGCACCGTTCTTGGCATAGACGATGGTGTTCGATTTCACATGTTTGCCAATGGTGAAGGCCAGCAGCATATCCGCGATTTCCTGTTCGCTGGGCTGGCGCTTAGTGACGATTTTCAGATCGTTGGCCGTGATGTGTCCGGTATCCCGGTCCTGCATCAGGAAACCCCCGGCCAACGGTTTGATCATGCGCCCGGTGGCCCGTGGGTCCGGCATGGACCCGGTAAGCAACAGGCGGAGGTTTTCCTTGCCGGCAAAGACCGCACGGGCGGCGTCATCGGCATCAGGTGCAATGACCACCTCGGTGAAAATCTCGGTGATCGCCTCCGCCAGCGGGCCTGTCAGGGGGCGGTTGGCGGCAACGATGCCCCCAAACGAGCTGACAGGATCGCATTTGCGTGCAGCGCGATAGGCGGCAACCAGATCGTCCGCGGTGGCGACGCCGCAGGGATTGGCATGTTTGATGATGGCGATGGCCGGTGCGTCGAATTCGGCGGCCAGTTCGAAGGCAGCATCGGCGTCGCCCAGATTGTTGTAGCTCAACTCCTTGCCCTGAACCTGTTCGGCATGGGCCACTCCGGGGCGGGCTTCGCCACCTATATAGAGTGCGGCTGTCTGGTGCGGGTTCTCGCCATAGCGCAGGATCGAATCCAGCTTCCCGGATGTGACATGGGTTTCCGGGAAGGCATCCCCGAGTTCCCCTGAAAGCCAGCTTGTAATGGCGCCGTCATAGGCAGCCGTGCGGGCATAGGCTTTGGCGGCAAGACGCCGGCGCAGATCAGCCGGCAAATTGCCGTTGTTTGCGTCGAGCGCTGCGACAATTTCGTCATAGTCGGATGGATCGGTCACCACAGCTACATGCGCATGGTTCTTGGCCGCCGCGCGGATCATGGCAGGGCCACCGATGTCGATGTTTTCGACACAGTCATCATAGCCCGCGCCCGAGGCGACGGTCGCTTCGAACGGATAGAGATTGATCACGATCAGGTCGATCGGGCCGATCTCGTGTTCGGCCATGGCGGCCTGATCTTCCGGGTGGTCGCGGCGGGCAAGAATGCCGCCATGAATCTTCGGGTGCAGGGTTTTGACCCGACCGTCCATGATCTCGGGGAAGCCCGTATGGTCGGCAACTTCGATCACCGGGATATCGGCATCGGCGAGCGCGCGGGCGGAACCGCCGGTGGAGAGAATCTCGATATTGTGGCGGGCAAGAGCCTGACCGAGATCGGTCAATCCGGATTTGTCGGACACGGAGATGATTGCGCGCGTGATCTGTGCGTCTGAATTGTTTGGCACCGGTGGGGTCGTCCTTCGTAAGAGCTGTGGTGGGGTTCTTTCCGGGCCAGGGTCGGAACGTATTATTTTGCCGCCATCGTATCGGATGGTGGACTGTCGGAATGAAATTCGGGAACCAGTTGTGCGAGTTGTGCACGGCAGGCGGCGTTGTCGCCAGCCCTTGCAGCGTTGCTCAATTCATGGATGGCGTGCTCAAGCACTTCGCGGTCGGCCACGCGCGGCGTTGCAAGGTGAATCGCGGCGTTGCCGGTCGGCGCAAGGCTTTCGGCATCATGGAACAATTCTTCATAGAGTTTCTCACCGGTCCGCAGGCCGACAAACTCGATGTCGACATCCTCATAGGGGCGTTTTCCGGCGAGGCGGATGATTTGCTCGGCGAGGTCGGCGATCCGGACCGGTTCACCCATATCCAGAACGAAAATGCCGCCGGCATCTGCTGAACCGAGTGCAGAAGCCTGGAGCACCAGTTCCACAGCTTCGCGCGTGGTCATGAAATAGCGGGTGATGTCTTTATGGGTCACGGTGAGTGGTCCGCCGGCTGCGAGCTGGCGCTCAAACAGCGGCACAACCGAGCCGGTTGAACCGAGAACATTGCCGAAGCGTACGGTAATGAACTGGCAGTCATCCCCGGCACGCGCCCGGTCGAGCGTCTGGCAATAACTTTCGGCAACGCGCTTGGTCGCCCCCATAGCGCTGGTCGGGTTGACTGCTTTGTCGGTTGAGATCAGCACCATCTTTCGTGCTCTGGTACTGCGACACAGATCGGCGACAATGCGCGACCCACCGATATTGGTCAGTACCCCTTCGGCCACATGGGATTCGACGATCGGCACGTGTTTGAGGGCGGCGGCGTGGAACACAAGTTCGGGCTGGGCATCCGCGAACACGGCGGTCATTGCTGATTGATCGCGGACATCGGCGAGATGTGCCGAATATACGAGACCGTCCAGGTTCTCGCTCATCTCCAGATCGATCGAGTAGAGGTTGAATTCGGAATTGTCGACGAGATCGAGCCGCGACGGACCCAGGGCTGCGATCTGGCGCACGAGTTCACTGCCGATCGTGCCACCGGCACCGGTTACGAGAACCCGACAGCCTTTGACGAGTTTCTCCATCGCCGGTCGGTCGAGCACCGCCTGGGGACGGCCCAGCAGATCCTCGACGGCCACGGGCTTCACCTCGATGGTTTCGCCAATTCCGGATTCGAACTCGGTCAGGCGCGGTAACCGCGCCATTGACATGCCATGGGTTTCTGCGAGGTCGAGCAGATGCCGCATCAGTGCGGGGTCGAGACCGCGCTTGGTGACAACCAGCCGTTGCGGCCGTTCTGCTCGTAGGGCCAGGCGTCGCATCACGTCAGCCAGCTCGTCGGGGGTGCCCAGCACCGAGACGTTCCGAATTTGACGACCGACACGGTGTCCTTTTTCATCCAGCACGCCGACCACGCGATAGGCGGCACCAGGCTGGCGGGCAAGGTCACGGATGAAGGCTTCGGCTTCATCGCCCGCACCCACGAGTAAAACCGGGACCCCGGGCTTGCTGGTCGGATCAACAGTCAGCTCGAAGTGTCGATCCTTGATCAGTCGGTACAGGAACCGAGGACCGCCCAGCAGGGCCATTAACACGAACCAGTTGATCAGAGGGAGGGAGCGCGGCAGAAATTCTGCCCGGGACGTGATGAACAGGATCGGGACAAAAATCAGCACTGCGAGGCTCACCGCTTTGGTGATCGCAATGAGATCGTTCATGGACGCATAGCGCCAGATTCCGCGGTACAGGCCCATTGGCCAGAACACACAGGTCGAGATCACGGCAAAAAGCAAAGTACTCTGAACAAGGAATTCCGTGGGCACCGTTTCAATGGAATCGCCCATGCGCAGCCATAGGGACAGGGGCAACGAAACCGACGCCATGAAGATGTCGTGTCCGTAGGCGATATTTGCCCGGCCGAGCCGTAATTTTGAACGCATTTGCGGACGTCCTGTTGGATCGCCCGCTTATACCACTAAGCGGTCACAGGCAAAGCCCCGGAACAGCTCAACCGGCACTGTTTGCGGGGATTGTTGTTCGTTTCATCCACACAAGCAGTGCAAGAACCAGAAGCGCGGCCGCTGCAAGGGTGGTGAAGCGCCAGATCGAGTCATCTGCAAGCATGGTGGTCCCGGCGGCCAATAAAATCAGCAGAACATTGACCAGCCCCACGGCACCACTGACCTGACCATGGGAGCGACCATTCTGGACGGCCTTTTGATAGTAGTGCTCACGGTGGGCGCGCCAGATTTTTTCGCCCCGTTGCAGCCGCCGCAGTAGGGTGAGCGTGGCATCTGCCAGGTAGTAGAGGGGCAGGATCATGGCGGCTTCCCATTGTCCGCTTGCCGAGAGGGCTAGCAGCAACCAGCCCAACAGATACCCCAACGGGACGCTGCCGATATCGCCGAGAAATATTTTCGCTGGTGGCCAGTTCCAGACGAGAAAGCCAAGGGATGCTGCCGCAATCGCGAGGCCGTGCAGATGGGTCGCCGACAAACTGTCGATCATCAGAAGTCCGATTGCCAGAATTCCGGCACCAATTCCGATGGATTCGATTCCACTGATACCGTCGATGCCGTCCATGAAGTTGAACAGGTTCACGAACCAGATCCAGCCGATCACCGTGATGGTGGTATCTAGCCAGGGTGGGAATAACCCCTGAAACACCAGTCCGGGAAGCACCAGGACACCCGCAATGGCAGCACCGAGTTGCACGGCCAGCCGAGGCAAAGCGCCCAGCGTGCGCAAATCATCGATCCAGGAGACGATTGCGAGGGCCAATGCGGATAGTGGGATCAACCAACCTGCTACGGGATCTGTGTCGGGTACGACAAAGGCGATGATCAACCAGGCGGGGAGTAGCACGGCGATGACACCCAGACCGCCTCCGCGCGGCGTTGGCACCACATGGGAGCTTCGATCATTGGGACGATCCAGAATCTCATGACGCAATAACTGCCCACGGACGACCCAGACCAGACCGGTGGTGGTCAGTGCGACGGCAACGGCGATGATGACGAGTGTCCAGATCAAGGTCGAGTCATTGGATAGCGGATGGTGAAACGCTTGTAGCGGCAAAAACAAAGGCCCGGCAAGGTGCCGGGCCTGAGAAGACAAAACTAAGTCCGGATCTAACCGGTGCGCACCCCCAGATGATCGAGCTGACGGGCGATGACCTTTTGTTCATCGAACAGATCGCGCGCGCGTGTGAGGCCGGCCATTCCCATGCGTTTGCGCAATGCAGAATCGGCGACGAGTGACTGCAACCCACGCGCAAGTTCGTCGGCATTGCGGAGGGGAACGAGAAGCCCGGTCTCGCCATTAACTACTTCTTCGCGGCTCCCGCGAATGTCCGTCGCGACAACCGGTAGCCCTGTCAGCATGGCCTCGATAATGGAGCGCGGCATACCTTCCCGGTGTGAGGGCAGAGTGAAAATGTCAGCCGCCCGCATCAGATCGGGTACGTCTTGCCTGTAGCCCAGGAAACGGACACGGTTTTTGAGGCTCGGATCGCGTTCGATTGAGTCGATGACGTCTGCGATCCCTGATGCATGGTCGCTTTCCAGCCGCGCGCCCACAGCCCAGAGTTCCGCATCCACATCACGCATGGCGGTGACAAGCTCTCTGTAACCCTTTTCCTCAACCAGCCGGCCTGTCATCAAAATCACAACCCGCTCAGCGGGTGTTCCGACGGCATTGCGGATGCGTACTCGGGTGTTGCCTGGATCCTCTGGGGTAAATATGCCCGGATCGCTGCCATTGCCGATGGCCAGAATGTCACCGGTTTTGCAGAGGCCAAGCCTGCGTGCGGTTTCTGCATCTTCTTCGGATTGGGTGAATAGAGTGTGCGTGGCGCGTCCGGCGAGCCATTCCAGGGTGACATGGGCAGCCTTTTGCGGTGCAGCCATATGTTCGTGGAAATAGAACCCGTGTGCTGTGTAGGCGACCCGTGGCACTCGCGCCATTTTTGCTGCCATCCGTCCGACCAGTGAACCGACTGGCGTATGCGTGTGGACCAGATCAAATTTTTCGGTTTGGAAAAGCTGACGCACCGCGCGTGTCGCTCCGATATTGCGTATGGGGTTGATGGTGCGCGCAAGGGGCACGGTTTCGACGCGAAACCCTTCGTTGCGGACCATGGGCACCAGGTCACCATCAGCGCACACGCCGACCACTTCGTGTCCCTCTTCCCGCATTGCATGCATGAGCGGACGCAGAAAGTGGTACAGGGTGAAATCAACCGTACAGAGTTGGCAAATCTTCAGGGGCATATCAAAATATTAGTCTTTTCCTAAACAGACGGATTCAATATGGGCCAGTGCAGAAGGATGCACGTGTTGACGGCATGGGTCTATGTTGGTCCCACCATCGGCCGTTGCCGTGATTTGAAAGGAAATCAATGAGCCTCGTCTTGATCGGTGCCGGCGGACACGCACTTGTCGTGCTTGATGCCGCGCTGGCCGGTTCAAACCCCGTTACAGGATTGGTTGATCAGGCATTGCCGGTCGGTCAGAAGATCGATGGCGTGCCGGTGCTTGGCAATGACGAGCTTTTGAATGATGCCTCTTTTGTTCAGGCACACGACTTTCATCTGTCGATGAGTGGCCCGGCTGCGAAACTACGCCTTGCAGGGCTTCTTGAAGCGAAGGCAGCCTCCATCGCTTCCGTCGTTCATCCCGCTGCCACCGTTTCATCATCCGCCCGAATTGAACCAGGCGCGTTCATCAATGCTGGCGCAGTTGTGAATGCCCAGACGCTGATTGGGCCCCATGTCATTGTGAACACGCGGGCCTCGATTGATCATGGGTGCCGGATTGGCGCGGCAGTTCATGTGGCACCGGGCGTCACGATGTGTGGAGATGTGGTGGTTGGTGAAGCAGCAGAAATCGGGCCCGGCGCTGTAGTTGGCCGCGGGGTGCGAATTGGTGCTGAAGCGGTGATTGGAGCCGGTGCCGTGGTGCTGTCAGATGTCTCGGCAGGGAACCGGGTTTGGGGAGTCCCTGCACGTCCGTCGGCTGGTTAGCTAGCTTCGCGCGACTTCAAGCAGTGCGCGTGTTGCCGCGGCGACTGCTTCAACTTCCTCATTCGTGATGCCGGTCGAACAAGGCAGGCAGATCGTGGTGTTGAGAAAACGCCGCGCACCCTCACCGTTCATCCGGCGCGCTTGTTTGTGGGGCGGAAGGTCGCCCAGCGGAATCCATGCGGGGCGGGCGCCGATCTGTTGTGCCACCAGGTCCCGGATGATGGGCTCTGCGCCGGATGTATAAATTTCAGGATTGAGGGACAGGATCGACATCCAGCAGCTGCTTTCTGCCCATGATGCCTCAGGCATCATCGCCACGTCCGGGATGTCGGCAAACAATTCTGCGTATCGCCCGGCCACGTCGCGCTTGCGGGCGACAAAGCTATCCAGCTTGTCGAGCTGCGCGACGATGAGCGCTGCATTCAGGTTTGGCATCCGGTAGTTGAAGCCAATTTCATTGTGGGCAAAGTACAATGCATCGTCGCGCGCCTGGCTGGCCAGATAGCGTACCCGCTTTGCGATATTCGCGTCCGGCGTAAGCACCATGCCGCCGGCGCCGCCGGTGATGATCTTGTTTCCGTTGAAGCTCAATATGGCGGTGTGGCCAAGTCCGCCGACGGGTTTGTCTCTATGGCGTGCGCCAAGTGCTTCGGCAGCATCCTCCACGATGGCGATGCCGTAGGGCTTCAGAATGTTGTCGAGGGCATCCATATCGACAGGGTGTCCGTAGAGATGGACCGGCACGATCGCCTTGATGGTTTTGCCGGTATTGCGTTCGGTTGTGGTGTTGCTGGTTGTGTCACACTCGTTTTGCAGGAAGGCCTGCAGACCATCGAGGTCAATCAGTCCGGTCTGTGGATCGACATCCGCCAGCAACGGTGATGCCCCGCAATAGCGAACCGCATTGACCGTGGCGACAAAGGTCGCCTCGGGAACGATAACCAGGTCCTGATCACTGACGCCCATCGCCAGCAACGCGAGATGCAGCGCTGCTGTCCCAGTTTGCACGGCTACGGCTTCGACTCCGCCCATACGTTCCGAAAGCCGTGTTTCCAGTACGCCGATGGCCGGCCCGATCGCGAGCATGCCCTGATCGACGGCTTCGCGCACGGCGTCGCCTTCGGCTGCTCCAACATTGGGAATGGCGTTGTGGATCATGATTTCTTTCTAGTCGGCCTGTGCTGCGCTGTAACTGGTCTCTGGCGTTGCGGGGCGTGTAACAACAGCGATTGTGAGTGCTGCAGCAACCCATAGGGAGGCCTGCCACCAGCCCTGCCAGGCACCGAAACTGAGCTCAAAAAGCAGAATGCCCGAAACGCAGGTTGCGGCCACACATGCTTTTTCAACCCGGCGCACGGCGTATTTGTTAATGGCGCGCAATGCAGCCAAAGTTATGAAGCCGATCAGCAGAATCCCGGGCAGTCCGAGTTCCAGCCAAACCTGGAGAAACCCGTTATGGGGGTGCAGCGGCAGATACTCGCCTGGTGTGGTGTCCCCATCAATATTGACCAGCAAGTCAAAGGTTTCGCGACCGCCGGGTATGGCGCGTGCGGCATCAAGGCCCCAACCGAGAAATGGTTTGTCGATCACTCGGTCAGCGGCAAATTCCCAGATGGCCAGACGGTGGTTGATGCCTTGATCCACATGACCGACCTCGCGCAGATATTCCGCAATATCGGGCGCCCAGATGGTCCACATCGGCAGCACGGCAATGGATATGACGGTAGCGAACCCGATCACCCAGATCGCCAGACCGGGTGCGGCGAGAACCAGACCGGCTGCCAGACTGGCCACCAGCAAGGCGAGCAAAGGTGCGCTGCTGTTGAGCATGGCCAGAACCACGATACAGGCGAGCAGCGCGCAAACCGCAAACAGGGTTCCTGTCTGACGCTGAACAACAAGCACCAACGTCCAGGCCAGAAGCGCAATGATGCCAGAAGCGCGGTTGAAAAAGGCCAACCCATAGGACCCGGCACCTTCATCACCATTCAAAAACCGGCTGACAGGCGCGTCGAGTATGAATTCGATCAGGATAAACGAAATTGCGATGGTGAAGCCGGCAATCAGAGCCTTGCCCACATGGCGTTGCTCCCGCGAGCTGCAGGTTCGCGCCAGGGAGATCAGAAACAGACCGCCGACTATGAACATCACGATGTTGGTAAGTACATGCTGGGCGCGGCCCAGTGCCGGGCTCCATTGCATTGTGATGGCAGCCCAGATAACCAGCAGGACCAGAGCTCCAGGAATTCCATAGGAAGGCAGGCTCGTCTTGCGTCGCTGGATCAGGCTCAAGGCCCCGCCAATCAGGGCCGCAACAGCCGCGAGAATCCAGATCATCGACGGGCCGAGAACGGACAGGACCGGCAGCGTAAATGCTAGCCCCGGAAACACGACCTGGGGTCCGAAGAGGGTTCGGTTTGACGGGGGTGAAGGGTCTAGGTCAACGGACATGGTGAAATCGCAGGGCTTTTTTGTGTGTTTGCGTGGCGCAAGTTGAATGCCGACCGGAATCTAGCACGTGGGACTTTGCGCCGGATTTTCCTGAGTGGCGTTTCCGTAAGCTAGACGCCAGCGTGTTCACGCCAGGCCTGGAACATCAGGACCGCCCACAGCCGGTGCTCCCAGTTTCGCCGGCCGGACAGATGTTCGTCCCATGCTTTGCGGATAGGAACAGGATTCAGCAGGTCGTCGCGACCAAGTGAGTCTGTTGAAAGTAAGGCCTCGGCCCAGTCGCGCAAATCTGTGCGCAGCCATCGACCAATAGGAACCCCGAAACCCATTTTGGGGCGTTCGATCAGTTCGCGAGGCACGTATCTTTCGAGTAACTTTCGCACGGGCCATTTCGTGGCCCCGTCTCGCAACTTCATGGACAGGGGCAGGCTCCAGGCAAAAGCCCCGATCGTGTGATCGAGGAAAGGCACCCGTCCTTCCAGCCCTACAGCCATCGCTGCGCGATCGAATTTGACCAGAATGTCATTTGGCAGATATCCGGTGGTGTCGAGCAACAGCATTTCCTGGGTGAAGTCATCCAGGTTCGGCCAGTCAGTCGACGCTCCGCCATAGCTGCGGGGTTCTGCAGCGCCAGTTACGAGAGCGCCCGGGTCGTTCCATTGGGATAGAAGTTCAAGATAGAGCGCATGGCGGTCCGGAGCTCGCAGCAGTTCAGCCAGTTTGTGGATTTTGTGCCCGACCTGAACCTGCCGGTCCTTGGTGCCGTGCCGCCCAAGGGTGGTGTTGTAAATTTTGTCCCAGACCTGCGGGGGGGCAGCCCGCATCATTCCGGTAGCCAGTTTTCGAACTGGGCCGGGCAAGGTCTCCACGATCCCGCCGATCCGATTGCCCCAGGCATAGCGATTGTAGCCGACAAACTGTTCGTCGCCCGCGTCTCCGGACAGGGAAACCGTCACGGATTCGCGCGCCAGTTGAGAGACCAGAAAAGTGGGTATCTGGGACGAATCCGCGAAAGGCTCGTCGTAGATTTCGGGAATTTTCGGGATAACGCCCTGTACGTCCTCAGGTGTCACATAAAGTTCCGTGTGCGCCGTTCCGAGATGCGCCGCGACGGCTGCAGCATATTTGGCCTCATTGTACTGAGCCTCGTGGAACCCGATCGAGAAGGTGCGAATGGGGTTACTGCTGCGCGCCTGCATGAGGGCGACGATGGCGGATGAATCCAGTCCGCCGGAAAGAAACGCGCCCAGTGGGACATCGGACACCATGCACCGTTCGACCGCCGCACCGAGCAGGCGATCAAGTTCATCGACCGCGTCATCTGCCGTCCCCGTGAATGGCGTTGCAAGCCCGTCACGAGCGATCTGTTCTGCCGACCAATAAGGTTGCGGGGTGGTAACCTGCCCGGTCTTAAGCGTCTTGATGTCGATGGTGAGGGTGGTGCCGGCAACCAGCTTGTGGGTCTTGCGAAAGATCGCATGGGGGGCGGGCACATTGCCGAAGCGCAGATACATGACGAGCGCATCGCGATCAATTTCCGCTACAAAATCCGGGTGCGCCCGAAGGGCGGACAACTCCGATCCGAAGGCGAAGCCCCCGGGAAGCAAGGCGTAGTAGAGAGGCTTCTGCCCATAACGATCTCGGGCGAGCGACAGGCTTTGAGTCTCCCGATCCCACAATGCGAAGGCGAACATGCCATTCGTTCGCTTGAGCGCCGGTGCAAGACCATAGCGCTCAACGAGAGCGAGCAGCACTTCGGTGTCTGATGTGCCGCGAAAGGCAACGCCACTCTTCTCTAGCTCCAGACGCAGCTCTGGATAGTTGTAGATCTCGCCATTGTAGGAAATGACGTAGCGGCCCGTTGTCGAGGACATGGGCTGGTGGCCGGTCTCCTTGAGATCAATGATCGCGAGCCGCCTGTGGGCGAGGCCGATTCCGATTTCAGGATCGACCCAGACCCCGTCGCCATCCGGCCCCCGATGGGCAACTGCCAGACCCATCGCGTTGGCGACGCGCTGCAAGGCGGTTTCGCCCTCGATCCCTGCAAGCGACCAAAACCCGGCGATGCCACACATTACTGGTGGCCCACGTGTTTCGGTGTCATGACGTGCTGATAAAGGTCGTCATAGGCGCGTGCGCAAATATCCAGTCCGTAAGTGCTTTCGATCTCTGCGCGCGCGGCCTTGCCCATTGTTTCGCGTCGGGCGGTATCCTGAACCAGTTCGAGAATGGACTGCGCCAGAACGCCTGGATTGCGCGGTGGGACCAGCATTCCGGTGACCTTGTGATCGATGATCTCCCCAGTCCCACCGACCTCTGTGGCGATTGTGGGGACACCCGCTGCCATGGCCTCGATCACGGCATTGGGCAGACCTTCTTCGTGTGAACAAAGGAGCGAAATATCTGCCACGTTCAGGAGTGTCGGGATATCGGAGCGCGAACCGAGGAACTGTATATGGGCTGACAGCCCAGCCTGTGTACTTTGCGCCTGAAGCGCATTTCCGATGCCGTCGTCCCGGCCGACACACAAAAGTTGCCAGCCGTCGGGCAAGGTCTCGCGGATACTGCCAAGCGCCTCGATCAGGTCGGCATGACCTTTGTAAGGAATGAGGTTGGCGACAATCATCAACACCAGTGATTCAGACGGAATATCCAGGGATTGCCGCAGTTCGTTGCCGCGGTTTTCATCGGGGCGAATCGCGTCTGTGTCAACACCGTTCAGAATTACCTGGGTGCGATGTTCGGGGATCCCTTCATTAAGAAGGTCACGGCGGATGGCTTCGCTGTTGGCGATGACCAAAGACATGCGCTTGTGCAGCCAACGTTCGATCCGGGCGAGAAATGGATGGCGGTCCTGATAGTGCGCGAGGCTGCGCCGGCTCATCAGCATGCGGGATTGGCCACTCAGAACGGCGCATATTCCGCCGATCAAATAGGCTTCCGGCAGAATGAAATGGGCAATGGATGGGCGTTTGCGCAGAAACCAGAACCACAGCCATGGCACGGTGATCAAGGCCCGCAGCAGGCGGATGAGCGGTCCACTGCGGGAGATGCGGTTGGCCAGCGGCGGGGACCAGACGCGAAACCCGGCTCGTTCGAGATCTGCGGCCAGCGGCCCGGGGCGTGAGAGCGTTACGAGATCAATCTGCCATCGTGTGGGATCAAGCCGGGGCACGGTCTGTGCGATCTGCCGTTCGGCGCCGCCCACCTGCAGGGAGCCGATCACAATGGCGATGCGATTGGTCATGACCTCCGTCAGTCTGCCGGCTCGAAATCGATTACGGATTCCATCAACTCTCGTGCGACACCCTCGCCGCCCTTGCGGGTGAGGACGCGCTCTACGCTGGCCAGGACTTTTGGATGTGCGTCTGCAACAGCGACAGGATATCCGACAATGTTGAGGGCCGGCAGATCATTGAGGTCGTTGCCCACAAACATAAGGCGTTCGGCTGTATACCCGTGATCGGCGCAGAGTTCGCGAATGGCGACTGCCTTGTCCGAAACGCTGTCGATGACCGGGACCTGCAGCTTGGCACCGCGGGCGCGCACCACCGGGTTGGTTTCGGTGGAGACGATGTAGACCGGAAATCCAACCGCACGAAAATGATCGAAGGCCAGTCCGTCGGCTCGATTGCATATGACAGCTTCCGCCCCATCACTGAAGACCAGAACGCGGTTGTCAGTCAGGACACCGTCGAAATCGAATATCAGGGCGTCGAGGTCGTTTGATTTAACGATCATAAAGTTGGTCGCCTTCCGTCAGCGGGTCTTTGCCATCATGTCACGATAGACGTCTACATACTGGTCCACGATGTGGTCCCATGAAAAGGCTGTCGCCCGTTCACGCGATTGGGTCACGCATCTGCGTCTGTGATCGGGCTCGTTCGTCATCTGTTGCATGGCAGTGGCAAAAGCAGCGGTGTCGCCGACGGGCACCATCTCTCCCCAGATTCCACCCTCGATGATATCGCGGCACCCCGGCCCGTCGGTGGTGATGACCGGCAGTCCTGCGGCCATGGCTTCGACGAGCGCGATCCCGAAGGTCTCGATATGAGAGGGAAAGACAAACGCATCGGCCGAGCGGTAGAGCGAAACCAGGTTGTCGCCCGGTAGCTTGAGGCCTTCGGCCAGCGAGGTTTGACCCAACGGGCCAAGCAGATGCAGGTATTCGGAGACCTCAAGGTTCTGCGCCTCTGACATAAGCTCATCCGTGGCCGCACCCGCAATCGCGACAGCGAAGTTGGTCTCGCTGCGATCGACTAGATTGCGGATCGCTTGCAGCAGGTCCTTGTAGCCCTTTTTGGGATGGTTCCGCCCCACCGCGAGGAACAGAAATGTATCTTCGGGAATGCCGTGCTGTCGTCGAACTTCGGCCCGATCTACCGACATTGCAAAGCGGTTGAGATCAACGCCATTGGGAATGCGTCGGATTCGTTCCGGTTCCACGCCAAGCTTTGTGTATTCCTCGGCAACCGATTCCGTAATCGCAACCAGGATATCGGCCTGGGGTAACCATCCCCGAACCAGCTTGTCGATGCGTGGGTCGAGGCGCATGCCATAGCCAATTTCAGGCGCCATCTGAATGTCATCACCAGCACAGCGCACCAGATGCGGTCGTTTGCCGTTGGCATGACGGATCAGCCCCACGCCCGTTGGAAACCCGACGGTCCCGTGCCAGGCATCGATCCCGTGATGCCTGTCGAACCATGCGAGCCAGGCAGAGATGAACCGGGTGCCCAGATCGGGCCAGTGATGAATGAGGGTCATCGTTTTGGGTGGAAAAGACCCGAGTTTGTAAGGAAGCTGCCGGCGCTGATTTCGAAGGGCGTGAACATTGCGGGCCGGTGCCAGAATAATCGGGTTGTGGCCACGCGCTGTCAGTCGCGAGGCAATGTTGTGGAGCCCGATCTCAACCCCGCCCAGCGCGGGCAGAAAGGTTGATGTTGGCATGCCGATGGTCAGTGGTGCGTCCGTCATGTGGCGTCAGGAGGGTTTATGGCGTCGTCGACGATGTCACCCAGATGGCGCACGAACCTGGCGGCTGCGCCGGGGCCAGAGAGCGCTTCACGATAAACATCCTGTGCGCGGCCTGCGATTGTTTTCAATTCATGTGGGCGGTCGGGCGCTTCATCAATACGATTCAGAAAATCCGACAAATCCCATTTGTGGGACACGATGGTTTCGTTGGCACGGAATAGGTTGGGCCAGGTCTCAAGATGGGACATGTCTGGCTTGAGCAGGGCGGCGCCACACAGGATCGCTTCAAAGTCCTTCAGGGTGATCTCTCCAAACCCGAAGGGAGAAACAACAAGGCGTGCGTTGCGCATTTCGTTCATGAAGGCCCTGCGACCCAGCTTGTTAGTCGCCATGCGGTCCTTGAGGAGATCAGCGATTTGTCGCCGCTGGTGGGCAACCGAGTTACGGGCATAGCCCGTTCCCATGCGACAGGTGAAATCGATGTTGCGATTGCTGCCCGGTGATGTGAAGGCGCACGGAAAGCTGAGCAGTGGATTGAGTGGGACACGCGCACGCAGGGCCATGCGGAACGGACCATGCAGCGAATAGTCCGCCAGTCCGGAATTCCAGGACACTCGCAATTTGTCGAGCAGGATCGTGTCTTCAACGATGCGTGCTTCGGCTGGGTCGTTGTCGCTGACGCCCTCGGTGCGGTGATAGAAATCAGCCCAGATACGGTTGCCGTAATGCGCGCGGGTATACTCCGTGCGATCCGTCAGAAGCTGGGATTTGCAGTAGAGCTTTACCAGCGGCAGGACTTGTGGCTGCAGCCAGCCGGTGCTGTCGGAAATATCGAACCATACGAGTGGTGCCTGTTCGGCCAGTGTTGCGATGTCCGCGAGAACCCGTGTGTCGCCCTCGGCAACCCACCGAGAGCTGAAGACCCGGCTTTCAATGAACAGCAGGTCGCAATCCGTGATGCCATCGTCTTCCTGAGCACTGAAAAATCTGATCTCCATACCAGCTTCGGCCAGCGCGCGGCGATGCGCCACCAGTGGGAACAAAAAGGCCCGGCCGTTCGGGGTTGCAAACCCGCATGTCAGAATGTTGATGCGCCGCATAGTGGAGGGTCGTTCAGGCCTGCTCGGCAGGCAGGCTGCGCAGCCACAGTTCAAGATTGACCAGATGTGCCATTGGCGGCATCCGGTCCCGGGCACCGGTCCGGAATCGTTCGACCATCTCCCGGAGCCGTTTAGCATCGGCATATTCTGCCAATCGACTGTCGGGCTGGACTAGCAGGTCGAGATATCGACCCAGCCCTGTCGGGTCGGACAACCATTCATCGAGTGGCAGCGCGAGGCCGACTTTGCGACGGTGGATAAGTTCGTGGGGCAGGAATTCTTCGGCGACGGATTTCAGGATCGGTTTGGTCTCACCGCCCGGCGCGCG
>JABJAG010000125.1 GCA_018666195.1 Alphaproteobacteria bacterium | reverse complement strand
TTCCATGGCCTCAATGTCTGTGATCGATGGTATCATTGGGCACCCTCCGGACCGCCGGTAATACGGTATGTGGCGGTACCACCGGGTTTGGCGGCATCAGTCCGATCAATGGTGTAACCGGCTTTCCGGAGTCCGCTGAGGCCCGCCCGAACCGAATGAGATTGCCAATCCGTTGCCGATTGCAGATCGGCAAGATCGGCACCGGCCTTTCGGGTAAGAAGTCGACGCAGGATTGTGGCTTTGGTTTCGCGCGGGGGCGTTGTTTTGGATTTGGACATGTTTGCTCCTCGGGTGTGCCGGGCCAGCGGAGTGCTGGCTCTGGTACCGAGGTGCGCCCGGGGCGGGGCCGGGCGTGGCATCAGTGACGCTCGTGTCGGGCGGGAAGTCCAGTCCGGAGTGAGGGATCTATCGGCTATTCAGGACGCTCGGGGATCTGCACCCCCATTTTCCGCAAAGTGGCGACTATTTGCAGTCTTTTTGTTCGCGCACGCTCTTGATCGGCCTGAACAGCTGGGCCAACTTCCAGCATGATGCGGATCGCTTCGAGCAAAGACGTTTTATGGCCCTTCAACCCATTTTTGCAGAGCGCAAGATAAGCAGCTTCGATCCCGTCAAGTTTGACTGTCTGACCATCTGGTGTTCGAGCCTCAATCGGCTGAGCCAGGATTTTAGCCGCATCTTGCACCATCTCTGACTTTGACTTTGGTCGCCCCTTGGGATTGCCTGATTGGCCTTTCTTCCAGCGCGTGGTTTCCGGGGGAGATCCAAATCCGATTTTTTCCTCGCCAGTCATTGGTCACCCCTCGATCTGTTCACTTTGACGCCCATGTTTTCGAGGGCTTTGAGGATTTTTTCTTTTTTTGCAGCTAGGTTATGTTCATCGGTTTGTCCCAGGCCTGCCTGTTCGATGATACGGCGTTGTAGCGCGAGGGCCTGTTTGTCGCCCTGCAAGGCCAGTTCACGCAGTTTCCAAATCAAGGCGTCGCGGATCGGAATCTTCCGCTCTTCGTCCCGGATCCGGACCTTCCGTTTTAGCACTCGCTCCAAGACCGTGTTCAGGTCATCTCGCTTCCGGGGACGGCCGCGCGGATTGCCGGATTTGCCCTTTTGAAACTGCGTGTGTTTCGGCGGGTTCATGAAGCCGGCAGTTGGTATTTCACGATCAGTCATTCGGCAGCCTCCGCTGATTGCGGAGCGATTTCAGTGGCGCGATCGGTCGCCACATTACCAAAGGCCTTGTTGGTGATGTCGAGCCGGGCGGGCTGGCCAGTGATGGCTTCATAGCGGCGGCAGATAACGTCACAGTAGAGCGGGTCGAGTTCAACCAATCGTGCGATACGACCTGTGCGTTCGGCGGCCAGAAGCGTCGTGCCGGAGCCGCCAAAACCATCGAGAACGATCTCGCCGCGTTTCGTGACATCCTTGATCGCGTCAGCAACCAGGGCGACAGGCTTGACGGTTGGATGCAGCGCCAGGTCTTTCTGATTGACGCCAAAGCTGTTCACACCGGGATAATCCCAGACATTGGTGCGATAGCGCCCCGTGTCGCCGAGGCCAAAGGTGTTGGTATGGGGCGCAGTGCCAACCTTGTAGACAAAGACCAGCTCATGCTGCGAACGGTAAAACGTGCCCATACCGCCATTGGACTTCTTCCAGACCACAAGGTTCTTGAGCTCTGAATAGACGCTGTCACCAGCGGCTTGCAGTTCGGGCATGTGTCGCCAATCTATACAGACAAAGTGGATGGCACCATCGACGCTGACACTGGCCATCGCGCCAAGAGCGCTTTCCAGAAAAGCGGTAAAGCCAGTCTCATCCATCTCGCCGGACGCCATGGCGAACTCGCGGTGCTGGATTGCGCCAGAGCCGCAAACATGGCCACTGATCTTCACGTTATAGGGCGGGTCGGTGAACACCGCGCGGGCGCGATCAGAGTTCATAAGGGCAGCGTAAATATCTGGGTTCTGCGCATCGCCACAGATCCATCTGTGTTTGCCGAGCACCCAGATATCGCCAGGTCTTGTCACTGCCGGGCCCATCTCAATGTCAGAGACATCATCGTCGGGATCGGCTTCATCCGCATCAGGGCCGTCAAGCAGTAGATCCAGATCAGCGGTTTCAAAACCTGTAATTTCCAGATCAAAGTCCAGATCCAGTTCGGACAACGCCTGAAATTCAATCGCGAGGATGTCGCGATCCCAGCCAGCAAGCTCGGCCAGGCGATTGTCGGCAATGACGTAAGCGCGGCGCTCAGCCTCGCTGAGATGCGCAAGTTCGATCACGGGCACTTCGGTGAGGCTGAGGGTCTGCGCCGCAGCCACGCGGCCGTGGCCCGCGATGATGCCGTCGGCGGTATCAATCAGAACTGGGTTCATGAAGCCGAACAATCGAATCGATGCTGCTATTTGCGCGATCTGTTTGTCGGAATGTATGCGGGCATTGCCTGCGTAGGGTTGAAGATCATCAACCTTACGATACTCGACTTTGAGCCGAAGGGATTTCGGCAGTTGTGGAGCCAAAGCCCCGGTCTTCGTTACGTTAGCCATTTTAGGCCCTCGCTGGTAGCGGTGCATTCCGGACAATCCGACAAGTCACACGGAATTCACAACAGCGCCCTAAGACGCTGACCTTTCAGTTGTTTCCGTTACTTCCGTTGATTTAGCCCGCTTCAGCAGGAGCTGTGCTAATGAGTTAGGTATCTGGCAATTTCATGCAAGGAAAAAATTCGAAACATATAAATGGCTTATATTCTTTTTTTGATTTTGACCGTTATCAGGGGAAATTCGGATGGTTTGTTCGTGCCATCAGATCCCTCCTGTCCGAGCGGCCAAACGGTCAGAGAGGTTCTTGGGGATAGTCGCCAAAGCTTCGGCCCTGAGAAGGGTGACGAAGTTTTCATCATCAAGAAGTTTGCGCAGGGCCTCCGTGATGAACATCAATTCGTTGCGTGTCGCTGTCGCCTTGCGCAGCAGAACTTGCTTCTTCTCGACGTCGTGTTGATAGGTGCGGATCAAACTTTCAACCGACAGAGAACGTCTCTTTGTTCGGTCCGCGCTTGCGCGTCCTTTACCGTATTGCTGGCGCGCTTCCACCAGACGTTTTGCGGCCATGCGGGCGCACCATACGACGATGTTGTTCCGTATTATCAAAACATCGTCGATCAGTTCGAAGACCGCGTCCTGTGGGGCACCGATTGGCCGCACCCCAACATGAAATCTCACATGCCGGATGATGGTGAACTGGTCGACTACATTCCCCGAATCGCACGTTCCGTGCAGCAAAGGCAAAAGCTGTTGGTTCAAAATCCGATGCGGCTGTACTGGGGGCAGTAACTGCAATTCAAACCGGGCCCCCGCGCAGGCCATCTAGAACAACCCGGTCTGTCTCAAAGGCCCTGACGGGCTACATAGCTGCACACTTCAGCACCGCGCTAATTGAGAAAGTCCTCGACGCGCCTAAGTCTAACCGTCGGTCGAATGTTCATAATGACCGCACTACGAAGAAACACGTTTGGAAAGCAAGAATTGGCGCGTTTGCCATGGCCAGACGCCTTTGGCTTGCCAACATTAGCACCCCGTTCCTCTGCCAGGGCTTTCGGTTCGATTACGCTTCCTAAGAACACCGCTGTTTCGAATTATCTCCGAGACCTGATGCTCTCTTTTGTACGCCATGACATGCACGCCTGAGACCCCAGCGATCTCGCGGATTTGCTGGATTAGCTCAATGCAGACTTTCTTACCTTCTTCGCTGGGTTTGTCAGCGCCTTCCATGCGTTTGATGATTTGGTCCGGAATATGAATTCCGGGAACATTCGATCGCATCCAGTGCGCAGCACGGGCAGACGCCAAGGGGCCGACGCCGGCAAGGATAAAAACCCGCTTATCCAGCCCCAAATCGCGGACACGCGCCATGAACTTCTCAAACAGAGGAATATCGAAAATGTAGTTCGTCTGAATAAACTGCGCCCCGGCGTCTATCTTTTTCGCCAGCCGTTGCGGTCGCCACTCATACGGTTCAATGCACGGGTTTTCGGCTGCCCCAAGAAAAAGCTGCGGTGGCTTGGCGATCTTGCGACCGGACAGAAACACTTTGTTGTCACGCATGGTTCGGATCGTGCGC
>JABJAG010000124.1 GCA_018666195.1 Alphaproteobacteria bacterium | reverse complement strand
GCCCCGCCCATGACCAATTTTTCCCCGCGCGAAATCGTTTCCGAACTTGATCGTTTCATTGTCGGCCAGAACGACGCCAAGCGCGCCGTCGCTATTGCCTTGCGCAACCGCTGGCGCCGTCAGCAATTGCCCGACGATCTGCGCGAAGAAGTCTTGCCCAAGAATATCCTGATGGTCGGCCCCACCGGGGTTGGCAAGACCGAGATTTCCCGGCGTCTCGCCAAGCTCGCCAATGCGCCCTTCATCAAGATCGAAGCAACCAAGTTCACCGAAGTCGGCTATGTCGGTCGGGATGTCGAATCGATCATCCGGGATCTGGTGGAGCAATCGATCCTGATCACCAAGGAATCCCGTCGCAAGGAAGTCACCGCCCAGGCAGAGATCAACGCCGAGCGCCGGGTGATTGATGCACTGGTGGGAGACAATGCCAGTGAAGCCACGCGCAATTCCTTCCGCGACAAGCTGCGTTCCGGTGAACTCGACGACAAGGAGATCGAAGTCGATGTCGCGGATTCAGGCGGGTCGCAAATGCCCACCATGGATATCCCGGGCATGCCCGGTGGCCAGATGGGCATGCTCAACCTCAACGACATGCTCGGCAAGGCCTTCGGCCAGCAAACCAAGCCGCGGCGCCTGACTGTTGCTGAGAGCTACACCGTGCTGCTCTCCGACGAGGCCGACAAATTGCTCGATGATGACAAGGTCATCGCCGAAGCCCTGAAGACTGTCGAGAATGACGGCATCGTGTTCCTCGACGAGATCGACAAGATCACCGCGCGCAGCGACCGTCAGGGTGGTGATGTCAGCCGGGAAGGGGTGCAGCGCGATTTGCTGCCCCTGATCGAAGGCACCACAGTGGTGACCAAATACGGTGCGGTCAAAACCGACCACATCCTGTTCATCGCTTCAGGTGCATTCCATCTGGCCAAGCCTTCAGACCTTCTTCCTGAACTGCAGGGCCGCCTGCCGATCCGCGTCGAACTCAGCGCGCTCACCCGGGAAGACCTCGGGCGCATCCTGCGGGAACCCGAAAACAGCCTGATCCGGCAATATGTGGCGTTGATGAAAACCGAAGGCATCACGCTGGAGTTCACTGAAGACGCAATCGACACGCTGGCGTCATTGTCAGCCGACATCAATCAGTCGATCGAAAACATCGGTGCCCGTCGCCTGCACACGGTGCTCGAACGTCTGCTCGAGGAAATCAGCTTCACAGCCCCGGATCGGGATGGCGAAGAAATCACCATCGATGAAGTACTGGTGCGTGAACGCCTGGAAGAGCTGACCAAAGACACCGATCTCTCGAAGTTCATTCTTTAAAGCACCGCGGCATGCGCGCGAATGCGAGCATCTTTATACGCCGTACTCGCCCCATCCTGAGCTTGACGAAGGGTGGGGGCGAAACCTCATTCTTCGACAAGCTCAGGATGAGGTTATTCCGGCACCCGGTTTCCCCCCAGCGCGTCGGCGCGTAAAGTGGTGGCAACAAACAACACGCCATCCAGAATTCCTTGAGGGGAGCCATCGCCATGCAAGTGCCAAAACAAGTCATCGATCTGTCCATGCCGCTCGACAACGACACCATTGTCGATCCGGAACTCATGCGACCGAAGATCCAGTACGTCACTCAGGAAGAGAACGCCGAAGCCATGGCCAGCTTCTTCCCGGGCATGCGCCCGGTGGACCTGCCGGACGGCGAGGGCTGGGCTTGGGAGATCGTCACCCTGACGACCCATAACGGCACCCATATCGATGCCCCCTGGCATTATCATTCGGTCGACAAGGACGGTAACCGGATGCAGACCATTGACGAGCTGCCGCTCGACTGGTTCTACCGCCCCGCGGTGAAGTTTGATTTCCGGCATTTCCCCGATGGCTATATTGTTCAGCCCGACGACGTGGAGGCCGAACTCAAGCGGATCGATTACGAGCTCCAGCCCCTCGATATCGTTCTCGTGAACACCAAAGCCAGTGAGTATTACGGCAGTGAGGAATATCTGAGCCGGGGCATCGGCATGGGCCGGGAGGCCACGCTCTATCTGACCCAGAAACACGGCGTTCGAGTGACCGGCATTGACGCCTGGGGCTGGGACGCACCCTTCTCCCTGCAGCAGGAAACCTACGCGAACGACAAGGACGCCATGGCCGTCTGGCAGGGCCACTGGGCCGGCATCGAGCAACCCTATTGTCACATGGAAAAGCTGCTGAATCTGGAAACCCTGCCCGATCACGGCTTCATGGTCAGTTGCATGCCCTACAAGATCAAAGGCGCATCCGGCGGCTGGATCCGCTGCGTCGCCATGCTGTTCGACGACTAGGCAGCAAATAGCTTTTCGTCACTCCCGCGCACGCGGGAGTCCATAAACATCAGTGCCGGACCAGTCTGAACCGTGTCTGTGGATGCCCGCCTGCGCGGGCATGACGATAAATTTCTGGTATTCTGAACAGACTTAAAACAAATCCCCGCGCAGGCGCGCGAGCAGCGCGATGGCGTCCTGTTCGGAGATGTCCTGCACCTTTTCAGCCAAGGTATTGGCAAGTTCGGTGTGGGCTGGAGACAGACCGGATGTGTCCACCGTGACTTTGGGGTGGGACAATCGGGCGAGGCGGTGCATCTCTTCAAAATCATCCCAGATCAGATTGAAGTATTCACAGATCTGCACCGTCAGGGCTTCGGACGGTCGACCGCGATGGCCGTGTTCGAGGGATGACAGGTAGGCTGGAGAGAGCTCCAAGTCCGCAGCCATCTGTTTGAGGGTGATGTTGCGATCGTCGCGCAAGGTACGAACTTTTTCACCAAACGGGGTCATGTGTCCCGGTCCCGCCGGCGACGCAGCAGCACATAGAATGCACCATCGCGGCCATGCTCGGGGCGCGCGCCTGTGAACGCCACAACAAGATCACGACAGGGCGGCTGGTTGAGCCATTGGGGCAGGCGCTCCCGCAGCACCCCTGAACCTTCGCGCGAACCGCGCCCGGTGATCACCAGAACATTGCGTTTGCCCATCGCCGCGCTGGAAGTGACAAAATCCGTCAGCGCATGATGGGCCGCATCCTGATACATGCCATGGAGATCAAGGCGGCCTTCGATGGGCAGCTTGCCGCGGCGGAACCGTTCGGCTGTGCGTCGATCCATGCCGGTGTAGTCCCCGGTCGCCAATTCACGAGCCGGTTTTGGCGGTGGCGCCGCAACCACAGGGCGGGGTGCAATACGATGTGCCTTTTTGGCTTGCGGCGTTTTGGGTGTGATTTTTTTTCCGGCTTTTACCGCAGGGTGTTCAGGCACCGGGCGGCCTTTCCGGATCGGCTTGGCATCACGCAGCACGCGACGAAACAGATCGTCATCGTCCTCGCCATCTTCCGTACCGCCGGATGTCATCTGGTGTCTCCCGCCTCGCCCGATACGGGCGCGCTCATTCGCCGTCGACGATGACAATGTGCAATCGGCGCGGGCCATGCGCACCGAGCAGAAGCGTCTGCTCGATATCGCCCGAACGGGACGGGCCAGTGACGAAATTCACTGTCCGCGGCAGCTGGCCATCACGACCGGAGTCCGGATCGGCAGCCTGGGCGCGGATCGAATCCCAGATATCTTCATAGGATTTCACCACCCGACCAGCCGGCAGGACCACCACATGGGTTTCGGGAATAAAGTTGAGGGTCGCAGGATGGTCCGGGCCCGAATACATCGCCAGTGTCCCGGTTTCTGCAACCGCGGCGGGGACCGAGGTCACACTGACCTGATCGGATTCCACCGGCGCGCCGCGACGAATATCGAGCAGGGCATTTTCTGACCATGGCGCGGCATCGAGAGTCGCATCCGGCGCCATAACAATTTCGGACGGGAGATTTTCACCGCGCAGATATTCGCCGACCGCGCCGGGCACATCATCCATGCTCGAAACATGCGCGACCGTGGCATGAACCTTCTGGGCCATGGTCTCAAACAATTCAACCAACCCGGCAGCATCCAGATCGGTGCGAGCAGGAACCGTGTTACGGGCATGGCCAACCATGCGGGCGCGCAATTTTGCCGCTGTGTCCTCGTCCACCGGACCATCGCGACCGAGCGCACGGCGCAGGGACCCCAGAACCGTTTCGCGGTTGCTTTCACTCATAGCGGGCGCTCCCCGGATTTCCAGCGCGACTGGAAGGTGCGGCCTTCCGGTGCAGGTAGTTCACGATATTTCGTCCAGCCTTTGGCCAGCGGCAGAGATGACAGGCGTCCCTTTGCGTGCCCTATCCGGGCAAGCAACCGCATCTGCAGACCCGTCGCCAGCTGATAGAGCTTCGGGCGTTTGGCCATGAAGGCCCACAGGCCCAGCCCCACACGCGCCGTGCCCGGAGAGAGATGTTTCTCAAATTCCTGTTCACGCCAGTTCCGCATCATTTTCGGCAATGGAATGCGCACCGGGCACACCTCTTCGCATCGACCACAGAAAGTCGAGGCATTGGGCAGGTGGCCGGCCTCATCCACACCCAGCAATCCGGGCGAAAGCACCGAGCCCATCGGACCGGGATAGACCCAGCCATAAGCGTGACCGCCAACCGACTGATAGACCGGGCAGTGATTCATGCAGGCGCCACAGCGGATACAGCGCAGCATCTCCTGGAACTCGGTGCCGATCATGTCGGTGCGGCCATTGTCGAGCAGGATCACGTGATACTGCTCGGGCCCGTCCGGATCACCTTCGCGTTTGGGACCAGTCGACAGGGTTGTGTAACTGGAGAATTCCTGCCCCGTTGCCGAACGCGCCAACACCCGCAGGATCGTCGAAGCGTCTTCGAGGGTTGGGACAATCTTTTCGACACTGGCCAGGACGATATGAACTTTCGGGATCAGCTGCGAAAGATCACCATTGCCTTCATTGGTGACGATGATCGAAGAGCCGGTTTCGGCAATCAGCAGATTGGCGCCGGTCATACCGACTTCGGCTTCGAAATATTTCTTGCGCAGAATGGTGCGCGCTTCATCGAGCAGGGTCGGCGGTTCCTCGAGCACCCGGTCGGGATCAAGATGTGTGTGGTTGGCGCGAAAGCTTTCCTCCACCTGACCCTTGGTCAGATGGACCGCCGGCGCGATGATATGGCTCGGCTTTTCACCGCGTAGCTGGATGATGTACTCGCCCAGATCGGTCTCGACCGCGCGGATGCCGTTGGCCTCGAGCATCTCATTGATCTCACACTCTTCCGAGATCATCGACTTGCCCTTGTTCACCGCCTTGGCGTCCACCGATCGGCAAATCCCAAGCACGATCTGGCGCGCATCTTCAGCCGTGCGGGCCCAATGCACATGGCCACCGGATTCACGGACTTTTTCCTCATAAGCTTCAAGATAGAAATCGAGATTCTCGATCGTATGGTTCTTTATGTCGCGCGACTGATCCCGCAGTGCTTCAAACTCAGGCAGGTTCTCCGCGGCCGTGGTCCGGCCATCGGTGAAATGTCCCTTGCTCTTGGTCAGGGCTGCACGAAGAGTGTCATTGGCCAGTTCGCGCGCCGCATTCGCTTTGAAATTCCGGGTGGTGGAACCGCTCATCAGTTCGCGCTCCCATCCGAAGGCTCGCCAATGGCAGGGGTGTCCGTCATCCCGGCAAGCACTTCAGCCACATGACGTACACGCACATTCGCGCCCTCGCGCTGCAACTTGCCGGCCATGTTCATCAGACAACCCATGTCACCCGCAAGCAGTGTTTCTGCGCCCGTAGCAACAATCTGTTCGGTCTTGTTGGAAACCATGCGATTTGAAATATCGGGATACTTCACACAGAAAGTGCCGCCGAAACCGCAGCACACATTGGCATCTTCGAGCTCACGAAGATGCAACCCATCCACACCATCGAGCAGCTGGCGGGGCTGGTCATGAATGCCAAGCTCACGCAGGCCCGAACAGCTGTCATGATAGGTGACCGTGCCATCAAAGGCTGCCGCAACATTCTCGACCTTCAGCACATCGGTGAGGAAGGAAATCAGCTCATGGGTCCGACCGGCCAGGTCCGTTGCACGGGTCTCCCAATCAGGGTCATCGGCCAGCAGCTCGGGATAGTGCTTCATGATCATGCCGGCACACGAACCCGAAGGTGCGACCACATGGTCGTAGCCCTCAAAGGCGGCAATCACCTGTTTGGCAATCGCGATCGTGTCCTTGCGATCACCGGAGTTGTAGGCCGGCTGGCCGCAACATGTCTGGGCTTCAGGGACTTCGACTGTGCAACCGGCATCCTGCATCAACTTGACCGCCGCGAACCCGACACTCGGGCGGAACAGGTCGACCAGACAGGTCACAAACAGGGCGACGCGCGGGGCTTCGCTCATGGAACACTCCTCAGGTTTCGATCCTGTTTAGCACATTTTATCCGGGGCCCAAGTGGGTCCGGGCATGACGTTTGGTCCTCTAAAAGGGAACCCAGTCAACTCGCGGGAATCAGAGCTTTCGGCACCAGAATATAATAGCTGCCCGTACTCTTCATACGTCCGGCCTTATCCAGCGCCGCACGGCCCGTACCCCAATAGAAATCTCCGCGCACGATACCTTTGATGGCACTGCCCACATCCTGGGCCAGCATCAGGCGTTGCAGGCGCTGGTTGCCGTCCGGGTGTTCAGCGTCCAGCCAAACCGGGACGTTCAATGGAATATGCGCAGTGTCGACCGCCATGGAACGTTCAGCCACCAGCGGAACACCAGCAGCTCCCAGCGGGCCATCACCGTCAAGTTCACGGAAAAAGATATAGCGTGGGTTCACGGCCAGCGCGGATCGCGCTTTCTCGGGGTTGGTTTCCAGCCAGTTCCGAATGTCTTCCCATGCCGCGCGGTTCGCCGGCAGTTCCCCTTCTACGATCAGCCAGCGCCCCAGCGAGCCATAGGCATGGCCGTTGTGACCGGCAAAGCCGATCCGCTGAAGCGTGCCATCGGGCATTTTGGCAATCCCTGAGCCCTGAACCTGCAGAATGAACACATCGAGTGCATCACGCGCCCAGAACAGAACCTGGGCGTTTTCCGCGATGGCGCCCTGATCAATTTCGCCGCGTTTGCGGTAAGGCAGAAGCTGGCCATTCTCCACCCGCCCGACGAGAGACTTGCCCTTGAGCGCGGGGTCGAACGTCCCCAGCCGGACGGTCACGTGATCCTGCGGCAGAGCATAGATCGGCTCACTGTGGGTTTCGGACTTTTCCCGGGCTGCGTCCAGTATGGGCTCAAAATAGCCGGTGAACAGGCCGGGCTCTTCTCTGGTTGATGTAACCTGCAATGCAGAGAAACGGCTTTCGAGTAACTCGCGCAGGCCCGCCGTATCGCCATCAGCCAGGGCGCCAATCGCTTCACAGGGGGTCTGCCAGTCACCGGCTGCGCCAGCACCCGGTCCCAGCGACCTGGCCGGGGGGAAATTGAGGATCTTTCGACAGGAGTGTCGCCACGCGGGCAAGGCTTCCGACAGATTGTCCGCAGACCAGCCAGGCAAAGCGTCCATCGCGACCGGCACATAGCGCAGCGCGGCTGCCGGCTCTGGCGCCACAGGTTCCTCGGATTGGTCGCAGGCCACCAGTGCCATCAGACCCGCAGCAACAAGGAAGCCAGCCCGGGTACGCAATTTCTAGTTCGGGGCTTCGGTGGCGACGAGGGTCCAGTTCGGATTGCGCGACCGGGAGTTGCGCGCAAAGGTCCAGATATCAGTGACCGTGCTCACCTTGCTCGGATCACCCGAGACCGGCTCGCCATCCTTATCGCGGACAACCTCGATCTGTTCGGTGACGAACTTGATGGTCACGAAAGCCACCCGGCCATCCATGCTGGCTTCAATGGCTTCAGCCTCACGAATGCCAACCAGGGTCATTTCCATGGTCTCGCCATTGGCGTGACGACTGTTGATCGCACCGTCAAAATTCTCGAAGACCTCATCACTGAGCAACGGGCGCAGGGTCTCGCTGTCGCCATTCGCGAAAGATGTCACGATCATCTCAAACGCGCTGCGGGCGCCTTCGCAGAATTCCTGCACCGAGAAATTGCCATCCGCCTCCCGGATTGCCTTCAATCCGGCAAGAGCCGGACTGTCGTCGGGAATATCATCCTCGATGACAGCGCCCGGGAGCGTGACGATTTTATCGTCGTCATTGGCTTCCTGCGGGGCTGCGTCTTCACGCGTCCCGTAAGGGTTTTGCGGGGGACGTTCATTGCCCGTCCGTTTGCCCAAAACATTGCGCAATCGAAACACCAAAAATGCCGCAATCATCGCAAGAATGATGATATCGATGAATTTCACGCCGAGATCCGTCCCAATATAGTTTTGCCACCCTATATATAACTGACGCAGAAATGCGCCTGAGCCATTTTCGGATGAACGCGCCGTCGACCGGCCACGTGATGACTGATACCACCTAGATAGGGGTAACTCCATGAAAGAACAAGAATGCGCCTGTTGATTCTCACCCTGTTCATCGGCATACCGCTGATCGAAATCTACCTGTTCATTCAGGTCGGAGGGCTGATCGGGACCTGGTCGACCATCGCGCTTGTGATTCTGACCGCCTTTATCGGGACCGCCATGCTGCGACAGCAGGGGATGGCAACGATGGCCCGCGCCCAGGCCGAGATCCGCGAAGACCGGCTGCCAGTGCGGGAACTCTTTAATGGATTTTGTCTTCTGGTCGGCGGGTTGATGCTGCTGACCCCTGGATTTCTGACTGATGCGCTGGGGTTTTCCCTGCTGTTGCCACCTCTGCGCGCCGTGATCGGGCGTGGTATCTGGAAGCTGTTTCAGCGCTCCGGCAATGTTCATTTTTCCGTGTATGGCGCAAACCCCGGAACCGCGAATGATCCGAACACAGGGCCCGGACCCGTCATTGATGGCGAGGAGTTCGGGGTTGCCCGCGATGACGGACCACCCGATCCCGACACCCCGCGGCTCGGTGATCGCCCCTGAAACGACACGGCCCGGCCACGCCATGGTTGTCGACACCGCACCGGCATGTTAGCCAGAGCGCCACTTTTCCTGCCAACGTAAGACAGAGACGGACAGCGCCATGAGCGACCAGACAGCAGCACCAGCCGATCCCACAGCCGGCGGCACCTCCACACCCGACGGACAGCCGATGATGCTGGTCAATGCCCAGTATGTGAAAGACCTGTCTTTCGAAAACCCGAACGCGCCGCAGTCGCTGTCCCAGCAGGGAGAGCCGAATGTCCAGATCGCAATCGACGTAAATGCCAATCAGGTCGCCGAGAAGGCCTTCGAGGTCACACTGACCCTGCGCGCGGAAGGCACCGCGGGCGAGACGGCCCTGTTCATTGTGGAGATCGTCTATGCCGGCATCTTCTCGATTGGCGAGGTTCCCGAGGAATATATGGCGCCGCTGGTCTATATTGAGGCCCCACGTCAGCTCTTTCCGTTTGCCCGCGCAATCATTGCCGACGCCGTGCGCGACGGCGGTTTCCCGCCACTGCTCATTCAGCCGATCGACTTTGTTGCACTGTTCCAGCAGCGCGCCGCCCAGGCTGAAGCCGAACAGGGAGAGGGTGCCGCAACCGCACCTGCCGCATCACCAGCCAGCGATGCAGCCGCCAAAGATGGCAAGGGCGAAGACGGTCAGAAGTTTGAGTTTGAACTCTAGAGCCTAGCTGTCTTCGGAACCCCAGACAGGTTCTTTCAAAGTCTCGACCAGCGCCGCATGTGCCGCCAGCTCTTCAGGGCTGGGCGCATGGGCCCGTGGCGCACGCGCCTGACGCTGAACCAGCACCGGGTTGTCCGATGTTTTTTCGTTGCCGATCAACTCAAGGCCCGGCTGCAATCCGCCACATAACTGAAGGTACACCTCGGCCAGAAGTTCGGCATCAAGCAGCGCCCCATGCTTGTCGCGACGCGAGAGGTCGATATCAAAACGACGGCACAGCGCATCCAGATTGGCCTGAGCGCCGGGAAATTTTCGACGCGCCATCGTGACCGTATCGATAGCGCGATCCCGGGCCAGGATGGGCCGACCAATTTTCTTCAGCTCCGAATTCAGAAACTTCATGTCGAATTCAGCATTGTGGATGACCAGCGGCGCATCACCGATAAAGCTGAGAAAGTTTTCTGCAACCTCGGCAAAAACCGGTTTGTCCGACAAAAACTCTTCGCTGAGCCCATGCACATTGAACGCGCTTTCCGGCATGTCCCGTTCGGGATTGACGTAGACGTGGAAGGTTTCGCCGGTGGCGATATGCGAGAGAGCCTCGACACAGCCAATCTCAACAATCCGGTCCCCCTGAGCAGGGTCGAAACCGGTTGTTTCGGTATCAAGAATGATTTCACGCATGGTGCGGCTCGCTTCGGATCGGGTCAGTGCTTCTGTGAGTGCCGCGGGAGCCAGATTGCACGGCGCGGATAGCCAGAACGATCCGCTTCAATTTCGCAAAAGTATAGGCCTTGCCAAGCCCGGTCTCCACGACAAAGTCAGCGCGCCGGCGTTTCTCGTGATCAGGCATCTGAGACGCCAGAATCCCGGAAAATCGGTCTTCATCCATTCCCGGGCGCGCCATCACCCGGCGACGCTGCATCGCTGCCGGGGCAGAGACCACCACGACACCATCAACGCGTGCTTCACCGCCAGTCTCATAGAGCAGCGGAATATCAAGGACCACAAGCGCTGTGCCGAGCACCCGGTGTCGGCGCAGGAAAATTTCAGATGCCCGGCGTACCCGCGGATGCAGGATCGATTCCAGATCACGTCGGGCCTCGGGATTCCCGAACACCGCCGCGCCAAGCGCCTGCCGGTCGACGGCGCGCTCCATCACCACGCCGGGGAACCGGGCATCGATTGCGGCCCGCACCTGACGATTGTCCGCGAGCAGATCATGCACGGTCGCATCGGCGTCATGCACCGGCACACCAAGTGCACGAAACATGTTCGCAGCCGTGGATTTTCCCATCCCGATAGAGCCCGTCAGGCCCAGTACAATCATTGCGCACGCGCCGCCAACACGGCTTGGCGCAATTCTTCATCGACCGCGGGATCAACCCCGAACCAGGCCCGGAACCCGGCGCGGGCCTGATGCAACAACATGCCCAGACCATCCACAGCCGGATTGCCCCGTTGTCGTGCTGCGGCCAACAACCCGGTTTCCAACGGCGCGTAAACGATGTCATTGACCACAGCAGCCTCAGGCAAAGCGCCGAGATCGAGATCCAACGGCGCCTGACCCTGCATCCCCAGGGTGGTGGTGTTGACCAACAAACCTGCATCACCAAGTGCGTTCGCGCGTTCGTTCCAACCCATCGCGTGAACATCAACCTCCTGGTCAGCAACAATTTCCGCAAGAGCTTCCGCGCGGGCGACGGTTCGATTCACAATCCGGATTTTGCGTGCGCCGATATCGGCCAATCCGACCAGCGCCGCACGTGCCGCGCCACCCGCGCCCAGAATCACCACCGGCCGATCACCAAATTTTGCAGCCAGCTGATCCGGTGCAAAGGCTCGGATATTCTCGATCAAGCCGTAAGCATCCGTGTTGGTGCCCGACAGAATTCCATCGTCTTGCAGCACCAAAGTATTCACAGCGCCGATCCGGCGTGCGGTGTCATCAATCCTGTCGACCAATGCCATCGCAGCTTCTTTATGCGGCACCGTCAGATTGGTGCCGCGAAACCCTTCATCGCGTAGACGGTTAACTGCAGCGGGCAATTCATCAGGCTGCACCGGAAACGCTTCATAAGTGCCCGCAATTCCATAGCGCTTCAGCCAGTGGCCATGCAGCACCGGGGACAGCGAGTGCGCCACCGGCCAGCCCATCACACCCGCGCGCAGAACATCACTCATCGTTCAATCACGTTGTTGTCTCGCAGGAATTCAAGAAGCGGCACCATGGGGAGGCCCAGAATAGTGAAGAAATCGCCTTCGATGCGTGAAAAAAGCTGAATTCCAAGACCTTCGAGCAAATAGGCACCAACCGACTGGCACGCAGCTTCGCCAACAGTGTCGACGTAATGATCGACAAATTCATCGCTGAGCGGCCTCATATGCAGCACCGCTGCCGTGTTGACGTGCCAGATCACCTCTCCGTCGCGCACGGCACAAACACTCGTGAACAGCGTGTGGTCCTTACCCATCAACGTGTTCAGGTGTGCGCGTACACCCACAATATCCGCAGGTTTCTCAAACAAAACTCCATCACAGGACAGAACCTGATCCGCACCCAGCACAATCACGTCCGCATGATTCTGGGACATCTTCTGGGCTTTCAATTCGGCGAGAGCTTCAGCAATAGCGACATGGGCAGCATCGGCGGCGAGCATTTTATCGCGCACAGAGGCTTCATCTATATGTGCCGGATCCACAATATGGGGCACACCGGCAGAGGTCAGCAGGCGGGTTCGAACGGCACTGGCCGACGCCAGCACCACCGTCGGGGCATCGGGGTTCATCGACATATCAGGAGATCACATCACTCGGCCGGCCCATCGTGGCCTCGCCCTTTTCCTCACGCCGGCGATTGTAAAGGGTGAGAATCGCAGCGGATGTCTCTTCGATCGAACGGCGGGTGACGTCGATCACCGGCCATTGGTTGCGAGCAAAATATCGTTTGGCTTCGGTGATTTCTGCGCGCACCTGATCGAAATCCACATAGGATGTTTCTTCATCCTGTTGTAGCGAGCTCAATCTTGCCTTGCGCAATTCCACCAGCCGCTTGGGATCATTGGTCAGACCGATGATCAACGGGTTCTCGAGCTTATCCAGACCCGGCGGCAAAGGAATACCCGGCACCCAGGGAACATTGGCGGCTTTAATCCCGCGGTTTGCAAGATAAAGGCATGTCGGTGTTTTTGATGTCCGCGACACTCCGATCAACACCACGTCAGAACCATCAAGTTCATGAGCCCGTTGTCCATCATCATGGGACAGGGTCCAGTCCATGGCTTCGATGCGCTGAAAATAGGCCGCATCAAGTTCATGCTGACCACCCACCACATGGGTTGGTTGCACACCCAGAAAACTGCCCACCGCTGCAATCACCGGATCAAGGACCGAGATACATGGCACCTGACGTAACCGGCAGCCGCGCACCAATTGCTCACACAGATTGTCATTCACCAGCGTGAATATGACCGGCCCGGGATTTTCGCTGATTTCCTCGAGGACCAGATCCATTGCCTTTGGCGTGCGCGCCATCGGCCAGAAATGCTCCACCACATCGGTGTCTTCAAATTGAACCAGACAAGCGCGCGCAACGGAGCGAATGGTCTCACCCGTCGAGTCCGAAACCAGGTGAACATGGAATTTGGGTGCTTCTTCGTTCATGAAATGCGCCCATATGGCTGTGTGCAGTTCCGCTGGACTGGTGGATAAGTAAGGTTTCTCCAACAGACCCAAATTTTGTTCAACGTTATGCCGTTCGTTGGACCCCCTGTCATCCCAAGGTCAGGAAAGTTTTCCAATCCACCGTGAGAAATGGACATGCACATTCTATCCAAGGCTTTACAGAAATTGATCCACATGACTGCTTTTCACGTAAGGGTTTTTAATCAAGGAGATAGATCAAACACTCACAATATCGCGCCCTGATACAGGCGCCTCAAATCTTGGCGTGGACAATCCTGTGGATATCAAATTATCCCTTTGATTCACCGGACATCTACTACTTCAGTTCAAATTATCACTACGTTCTTTTAACTATTTTTGTAATGCATCGAACAAATTCGTTCGCCATAGTCCGGGCAACTTCAAAGCTGATAATTTCACCCCCACACCGCAGATCGTTCCCGTGACAAACCTGTTTCTCGATGCTCTCGCCGGTAAGACCGGATCCCGACCACCTTTCTGGTTCATGCGCCAGGCTGGGCGATATCTCCCGGAATACCGGGAAATTCGCGCTCAAGCCAACGGATTTCTTGATCTGTGTTACACCCCGGATCGTGCGGCCAGAGTGACTTTGCAACCGATCGAGCGCTTTCAGGCTGACGCTGCGATTCTGTTTTCAGATATTCTGGTGATCCCCCACGCCATGGGTCAAACCGTTGATTTTGTTGAAGGCACTGGACCCAAACTCGATCCGATTCAGACCACGCAAGATCTCCTTGCGCTTGATCCGGGCAAGATTCTGGAGAAGCTTGCGCCTGTTTTTGAAACCGTTCGACTGGCTCGTGCAGAACTGCCGGATGAAGTTGCTCTGATCGGGTTTTCAGGAGCGCCCTGGACTGTGGCGACTTACATGATCGAAGGCGGTAGCACACGGGATTTTAATACCGTCAAAAGCTGGGCCATCAGCAATCGGCAAGAATTTGCAATCATGCTCGATCTGTTGGTGGAATCGACAGCGATGTATCTCAAAGCACAAATCGATGCGGGTGCACAGGCGCTGCAGATTTTTGACACTTGGGCGAGTGCTGTTCCCGCATCTGATTTTGGTGATTGGGTTATCAACCCAACGGCACGAATTGTTTCTGCTGTGAAAGAACATGCACCTGAAGTGCCGATTATTGGTTTTGCACGGGGCATCGGGTCACGCCTGCCGGATTATATTCGCGGGACGGGGATTGATGCGGTCGGCCTGGATTCCTCGATTTCTCTCGTGGAAGCAGCAAATGACATTCAGCCGATATGTCCGGTCCAGGGCAATCTTGACCCGGCTTATCTCTTGTCTGGTGGCGCTGAGATGGAACGTGCGGTAACTGATGTTCTCGAAGCGTTGTCGGGGGGTCCTTTTGTTTTCAATCTGGCCCATGGCATCAACAAGGAAACTCCGCCAGCCCATGTTGAGCGATTGGCTGAGATCGTGAAAAATTGGGATTCGTCCGCATGACCACAGCGGTTGTTCTTTACAATCTGGGTGGGCCGGACAAGACAGACGACATCCGCCCGTTCCTGTTCAATCTGTTCAACGATCCGATGATCTTGGGATTGCCCCAGCCGTTTCGCTGGATGCTGGCGCAATTGATTTCGCGGCGACGTGCTTCAACAGCGGGGGAGATTTATGCCCATCTGGGCGGTGGGTCTCCTTTGCTGGAAAACACCCGTGCCCAGGCCGATGCGTTGGAAATGGTTTTGAATTCTGGCAGTGGCGAAACCTATAAATGTTTTGTCGCCATGCGCTACTGGCACCCGTTCTGCATGGAGACATTGGACGATGTGTTGGCGTATCAGCCGGATCGGATCGCTCTGCTACCGCTCTATCCGCAGTTCTCCACGACGACTGTCGGGTCAATGATGCGGGTCTGGGATCAGGCGGCCAAAACGCGCGATCTGAAAATTCCAGTGACGGCGTTGTGTTGTTACCCGACCGAGCCTGGCTTTGTATCTGCTGTTGCCACTTCAGTCACAAACGCAATTGATACACTGCCCGCTGGTGAACCGTTCAGGGTCCTGTTTTCCGCGCATGGCTTGCCAAAGAAAATCGTTGAGGCCGGAGATCCCTATCAATGGCAGGTGGAACAAACCACCAGGGCTGTTGTTGCGAAACTCGATCGGGATTTTGACTGGATCAATTGTTATCAGAGCCGTGTTGGACCGCTGGAATGGATCGGACCTGCGACCGAGGATGAAATCCAGCGCGCGGGCGCGGAGGGCAAAAGCCTCGTGGTGGTACCGATTGCGTTCGTCTCGGAACACTCTGAAACCCTTGTCGAGCTGGATATTGAGTATCGTGAGATCGCGGATCATGCCGGGGTCCCAAACTATCTGAGGACACCGACTGTGGGCGTGGACGCGACCTTTATTGGCGGGTTGGCCCAGCTCGTACGCGATAATGTGGCTGGCGGTTGTGCGCTTTGTAGCAACACAGGCGAACGCATTTGCCCAGTCGGTTGGTCGCAATGT
>JABJAG010000123.1 GCA_018666195.1 Alphaproteobacteria bacterium | reverse complement strand
TGAATGCCTGGTTACCGGTCGCAACAGGATCCGATTGCGCGATCGAACTGGCCGCGAAGGCTGCCAACGCAACAGGCGGTGTCACTGCACTCACAACCGCCACCCAATAGCTGATCATATGTGCTGCCAGAGCGGGCACACCCAGATCAACCAGCGCGCCGACCGAGAAGATCGCGAGCAGCACATAGCTGGCCACAATGGGCAGACCCATGCCGATGATATAACCGGCGATGATGATCAGAACGATCGTGATCGGCAGGATGCCGCCACTGGCCGAGATAAGAACACCACCGATGGTACTTGGCAGATCGGTCTTGGTCGCCGCAGACAGCAGGATGCCCAGCACACCGGCGATACAACTCACCACCAATGTGTTGCGCGCACCGGCCTCAAGCGAGACCCAGATGGTACGCCCCATCTCGATCAGAACATCGCGCAGCCCGGTCATGGGTTTTGCGTTCTCATCGACAGCAATCATGTTCTGGTTGGATTCCACCAGCGCGGCAGCCGCGGCCGCCTCTTCATCCCGACCGTAGATCATAATTTCGGCGATCTTCAGAACGATGAACGAGAATACAACCCAATAGGCCGCATCACCGAAGCCGATGCCCACATAGTCCTCAACAAACCATGAGAACGGAGCGCCAATCTTCATGCCGAAGAAATAAACAAGGACGCCAACGACAATCGAGATCACCAGAAACGGTTTCCATGAGGTCTTCGACTTGGCCGTCGGAATCGACACCAGCAAATCGATCAGTTTGAGCATCATGATCAGCAGGATCGTTTTTGCTGCCGCCAGGAAAGGCGAATCGCCGATCAGCAGGAAGAACACCATCGCCGGGATCGGCAACAACAAATGCAGCCGTGGAATGATATCGGCCCAACGTGGCAACTCTTCAATTGGCACGCCGTGCAAACGGTCTTTCACGGCACGGAAATATACGATCAGCCCAACCGAGAGATAGTAAAGAATGGCCGGAATGACCGCGATTTTGACGATGTCGAAATACGGGGTTTCGGTCAGTTCTGCGAGCAGGAACGCACCTGCACCCATGATCGGCGGCATGTAGGCACCACCAGTTGATGCAGCAGCTTCAACGCCGCCAGCAAAAGCGGGGCGATACCCAACACGCTTCATCAGCGGAATTGTCAGCGTCCCGGTGGTCATAACATTGGCAACACCACTGCCCGAAATCATGCCAAACAGACCGGAACTGATCACGGCCGCAAGGCCCGGACCACCGGTTTTGGCACCTGTCATACGGTAAGCCGTATTGATGATAACAGCGCCAAGGCCCGTCTTCTCGAGGAACGCCCCCAGAATGACGAAGATGACGATGAAGGTTGCAAAGACGTTGGTGATCAGGCCGAACATGCCCTCGGTCGAGGAAATGAGAAAGTCCATGACCTCCTCTGCCTGATAGCCGGGGTGATTCAGAATGCCCGGCATGGCCTGGCCGACAGTCTCGAAGGAATAGATGAAGAACAAAAAGCCGATCAGCGGGATCAGCGGACCAACAATGCGGCGCGCAATCTCAAGGCTGACAGCCACCATCATCACGGCATAGATGAACAGAAGCGCCGGAATCGGCCGACCGGTTGCCTCCCGCAAAGCTTGCACATTCTCGATGTACCAGATGACCGAAATGATGATGCAGCCGATGAAGAGAATGTCGGAAATCGAAAAACCATCGCCGACCTTCTTACGAAGGCCTTCGAACAAATAGAGGGCAACACCCAGTGCGCCACCGATATAGCCGACCAGGAGAACGGTACCGTTGTAATACTGGTCCCATCGTCTCGGTGAATCGGAAATCTGCCAGTGGATCCAGATGGCAATCGCCGCGCCGACCATAGCCAGATTGGTGATGCTGAACAGTTCGTCGAGCCAGACAACGCGCTCACGGATGGAATAATGCCGGTTCTTGAAGGCGAGCAGCGACATAACGCCAGTGCCGAGGATAAATGTACCTCGGAAGACTTCTTCAACCGGCGGTCCGAAAAACGAGATGTGAATAAAGAAATAGGCGTAAACAACCGCGATCACGGAGAAGAACGGGCGCACGACACCAGCCAGACCACGCGGTGGCGTCATCTCGTCGGCGATAATCCCGATCTTCGTCAATACTGAAAGTGTGGTGATGGCCATAGCCGATGTCTCCCCCGAGAGCAGTCTGCCCGTCGTAACTCGATACTTAATCTAATACGCAAGTGAACCGGGGCGCGAAATGAGGTTTCCCACTTCGCGCCCCGCGCACTTTACAGAATTTTAGTTCGGATAATCCGGACTAGAACGCAGCGACCGGAACACCGGCAGTGTCGAAGCCGCGGCTGCTCCAATACTTCTGAGCTGACGGATGCAGCGGAATACCGAGTGCCTTGAGATTGGTGAAATCACCATTCAAGGTTTTCCAGTAGCCAGCAACAGCAGCAAGCTTCTTCAGATTTTCCGGATCAGCTGTGGTTTCCAGCATGGCGGTAATCGCCTCGTCCGACATGGTCTTGTAGGCGAGCCAATACACGTCATACGCAATCGACTTTGCCGGTTCGGTCATGCCTTTCACGTCGGCCTGCACCGGAATGGTGACAGCGGAGTAGAACGGGCTGCTCTTGATCACTTCAGCCTGCTCTGCATCAGACAAGCTGATGTAACGAACGGGCTTGGAAATCGAAAGCTGGGTCAGAGCCGGGATCAGGAACGGTGCACCTGCAGAGCAGAACACATCGATCTGACGATCACCGAGCGCACGCGCGGAATCACTGAAACCAAGATTGCGCGTATCGATCTGATCGATAATGCCGGCGCCAATCATGATGTTCTTGCAGTTCACGTTACTGCCTGAACCTTTGTTCAGCAGATTGACGACCTTGCCCTTCATGTCCGAGTAGGTCTTGATCGGGCTGTCAGCAAGAACCGCAACGATCTGGGTCTGCTTACGCACGTTGGCGATGATGCGGAAATCCTTGAGCGCGCCATCTTCCTTGAACAGGCCAACGCCGTTCCAGGCCTGGAAGACCTGACCGACATGACCCCATGCGGTGTCAAACTTGCCATAAGCAACGCGGCGGACGTTATCGACCGAGCCGTTTGAAGGCGAGTAGTTGAACTTGTAGTTGTCACCGAGTTCGGAGTTCAGCAGCTGTGCGCCAGCGCTGACCGAAGGATGCCAGCCGCCGCCTGCGGGGCCGCCACCAATACGATACTGTTCGGCTGCCTGTGCGGAGGTCGCAAGAACGACAACGCTGACTGCAGCCACAAGGGTGCTTTTAAAACTCATTTGGGGTTCCTCCCGTTGGACAGGACCCTTGTTGGGTCCACAAAAAAATCGATCCGGTTGCCGCACCTATACCGTTGGCGCAGATCCGACATTCGTTCTGTGCAAAACGATGGCAGCGACATCCGCCAAGATCAAGTGAATTTGTCCTGACAAATCTCAAAATTGCAAAATTTTTCATTTGCATTCTGCATCTGTGGCCGTTGCAGGTGAACCACCAATCCCGATAGTGTCAGCGCAGAGACAAGATCGTTGTGAGGGAAATCCATGACCGAAATCATTCGAGAGAAAATCACCGCGCCAGATGCATGGGTCGGGCCTGATATTCAAGACGATGATCGCTGGCTCTATACACTGAGTGCCCACGAAATTGCCGAGATCGATTCGGCGCTACAGGTGGCCAAATCCGCCAATCTCGAAATTCCGTTCGCAGCAGAGGCATTCCCCATTCCGGCGTTCAAGGCGCGGCTGGACGAACTGATTTCACGGGTCACCGACGGATTGGGTGTGATCCTGATTCGCGGCATTCCACGTGAACGCTATACCAACGAAGAATGCGGCCTCATTTACTGGGGTCTTGGCGCCCATATGGGACGCCCGGTCTCACAAAACTCGCGCGGTCATTTGCTTGGTAACGTGACCGACGAAGGCAAGACCCTGGCAGACCCGAACGCCCGCGGGTACCAAACCAAAAATCGCCTGGACTTCCATTGTGACCAGTTGCCCGTCGACCTGCTCGGCCTGTTCTGCCTGCGTACAGCGAAGTCCGGTGGCACCAGCTATCTGGTCAGTGCACCAGCTGTTCACAATGTGCTGCGCGACGAGCGCCCCGACCTTCTCGACGTGCTCTACGCACCGTTCCATGTGGACTGGCGCGGCGACCATCCGGATGGCGAACAGCCCTGGTATGACGTGCCCATGCTGACCGCGCGCGACGGACGGATCGCGGCCCGCGTCACCAACCGCTCGTTCATGGAATCGGTGTCACGCTACGGCGACGAATTGGCGCTGAGCGACGCGCAAACCGAAGCCTTGGATGTGTTCCAGGAAATCTCGAACCGAGAAGAACTGCGCCTGAAAATGGATTTTCAGGAAGGCGATATGCAGTTCATCAACAACCACTCGATCCTGCATGCCCGTCAGGCCTACGAGGATTTTGACGAGCCGGACCGCAAGCGCCGTCTGCTGCGCATGTGGATCGGCATGACCGATCACCGCCGCCGTCTGCTCTCTCCTGTTCTCGCGGAGCGCTATCGCTATGTGGAGACCGGTGGCATTCCAAAAACCCGCGAAGCCGCCTGAGCCGCCTGAGCCGCAGACCAAACCGAAAAGACAAAGCCCCTCTCCGATACGGAGAAGGGCTTTTTCATTGGAAGACGGTCGGTTAAGAGATGACCGGGGGATATCTAGACGAGGATTGTTCCCGGGTCGCCATCGTCGTATTCCGCAAAGGAAGAGCGCGGAATCGAACAGGATGCACGCTGTGTCGGCGCTTCAGGACTCAATCGGCGGGTTGGCATCACCGTGCAGGCAAGCTCAACAACAACAGTGCCCGGCTTCCCATCCTTGTCATACTCCAATCACGGGGTGGCCGGGGCGCTCCATGTGTATTCCGTGGTGCGAAGATCGGGCCGTGCTGCTTTGGAAATCTGGTTCATTGGTTGGGCACCTTTCGCCTGCTGAGGTTTTGCCGCCGCCTGATGAATAATCCGGCGACAAGAAAAACCCTAACGGCGAAATGAGCCGAATCGAAATTATTACGTTTTATTTCAATTGTTTAGATGTAAACGCCTTTACAGGTTTCACACTTGAGTGTGTAAAATCAGAAAACCCCTAGCGCTGACTTCCGAGCGCCTTCAGGGTCTCGGCGCGTTGCTGCACACCCTGAGCGCCAAACAGAAACACCAGCAACGCATAGCGCGTGCCATGGGTCACCGGTGTCGCCTCATGCAGATGCGAACAGGAGAACACGATTGCGCCGCCCAGCGGTGGTGCATAGAGATCATTTCCATATTCCGGGAACCGCAGGGCACCGCCATCGTAGTCATCGGGGTTCAGGTTCACAGTCACAGCGAACCGCATATGCGCTGAAGTGGGTGTGGTGTTGTCCCGATGGACGGCGAAGTGCCCTTTCTCGTCGCCGGCATACCGAGCGACATTGAAGGGTTCGCGGGCGGCCACCTCAAAATTGAATGCCTTCCAGACTTCCAGATTGACCCGGCGCGCGAACGCATCGTCGAGGCGACGATTGATCGCGGCATCCACCACGTCGTGGTCATGGCGGATCTTGTGCTCGGGAAAGACCTCCTGCACATCCACCCCATCCTTGTTGTAATTCACCGTCGAGGGCACATTCCCCTGTTCCTCATGCAGCTGGATCAGCTCTGCGCAAAAGGATGGCGAGAGCACATGCGGGACGATCAACACCGGCGCCTGCTCCTGAATCAGACGTGGTGCATCCTGCGCCGGTCGTGCACGGGCTTGCTCCACAAAATGCCAGATCGCCTCGACTCCGCTGCGGCGCAGCCCCGTCAGGCGCAAATTCGGATCGTATCGCAGCGCAAGAACCGCACCGTCCGCGCGCAGGCCACAGGCGGTCAGCGTCGTCAGGCCCGGGTCGCGGACCACAAAAAACGGCGCTGCCAGTTCCGGCAAAGGCTGCTCGGGCGTGGCATCCACGATGATGAAAACATGCGCATGAAGCGCGGACAACTCCTCGGTGACGGCCGCAAGCCCCGCCGTTTCGGCCTGCAAGGTTGCCAGGTCGGGATAGAACAGGACCAGCGGCATTCCGCCCCGCACACTGGTGTACAAATTGACGGGGTTGCCTTCCCCATCGAACAGCACAAAGTCGGGTGCTCGATCTCCGGGGCCAATCGGATCTTCAATATTGTAAGTCACGCGGTGGTCAATCCTCTGAACGGGCGATCCTGTTTGGTCAGGTTTTAAATTCGATCTCAATGGCAACGATGTCGACATCGCCAATATTGATCGCGTTGTGTTCAACCGGCGCTTTCACGTGTGACGATGTTCCCGGCACATAGTCCAGTTCCTTCGTCTCACCGTCGGGAAACTCAAACCGCAATCTTCCATCCGACAGCTGGATCGGCATGTAGTCGCGGTCGTGCAAATGCCAGCCGGTCTGTTCACCGGGCTTGAAGACCCAATGGGTCACAATCATGGACTCATCTTCCATCAACACCCGGTGGGTGGCGATGTCTCGTTCCGCGGCAACGTCAGCGGTCTTCTCCATTAACTTTGTCGACATGGCTTTCCCCTCCGTGCTGGACGCCTGATTGTCAGAGCGTTCGCGCCATCCAGTCAATCATCATGGTGCGGTATTTGAATCCGTAATTGTGACAGCAATGAACACCGTTCTCTTCGATAACGAGTTCGGCCTTGTCGCCAATGGCCTCGGCCATCCGCTCTGCCTGCGTGTAGTGAAAGATGCCATCCCGCTTGCCGTGGACGATCAGGGTCGGGCAACGCACAGTGTCGATGCAATCATCGAGTGAGGCCGGTCCCATCCGAGTGCGCGCCTCATCCATCGTCGCGCTGCCGGTCGCCCAGAGAAATCCATCGAGAATTGTTTTCGGCATGCTGTCCCAGTCACCCAGATCATAGGCACCACCGAACACCGCGAGCGCCTTGATGCGCGGCTCCAGAGCTGCGGCGCGCGGGATGTAGTAGCCGCCAAGACTACGCCCCAGCATGCCAATCCGAGCCGCATCGATCTCCGGCCGCGCCGCAATCGCCGCAAAGACGGTCAGGACAGAATCCTCATAGCCTTCTTCCAGTGGTGCGTGGGGATGCACCTCACCCTGCCCCGGGCCGTCGAAGGCAAAGCTGGCGAGACCGCGCCGCGCACACATCTCTGACAGAGTCACGAAGTCTTCCTTGGTGGAATCGAGGCCCGGCACAAGGACCATGCAGGCATGGGGTGCTTCACCGCTCAGCGGCAATCGCAAATAACCCGGCAGGGTCACGCCGTTGTGGCTGACCTCAACCCGCTCGGCCGGCGGCACCAGATTCGGTGCCGCCTCCCGGAACGCGGCTTCCTTGCGGCGCTGCAAATCACGCTTCACATCCGGCATGTGATTGGCCACCACCTGCCCCACATGAAAACACAGACTGGCCCGGACGAACGCTTCGCCCGCCGTCACAGCCGCGCCATCGCCACGTCGCTGTTGCGCCAGCTCCAGATAGGTCTCGCCCACGGTTTCCCATGCGCCCGGCCAGTCATCCCAGCTCGTGACCTGCGGACGCACGGCCTGCACATCATTGATATCCATCCCATCGGCCACCAGCCGCGGAATCCAGTACTCGAAGACTTCGTTGTCGAAAGCTTTGCGTGCGTCGGAACCAGTCATCAGACAGCCTCATAGATACGCGACCGAAATTGATCGCGGAGAGAAGAGTATAATCTATCGGGGAAAATGGTGCCCGGGGGCGGATTCGAACCACCGACACCGCGATTTTCAGTCGCGTGCTCTACCAACTGAGCTACCCGGGCACATGGGTAGTTGGAAGGCGCGGATATACGTAAATTCAGTCGCGCTGTCCAGCACCTGAACCGGATTTAGACGTCCTCGTCTCCCGCATCACTCAAACCGCCTTCATAGACCGTCGGTGCTTCATCGGTAGGAATGCGGTAATTGCCGCCGAGCCAGCGGGACAAATCGACATTCGCGCAGCGTTCCGAACAGAACGGGCGATGTTTTTCATGCACGGGCTTGGCGCAGATCGGGCAGGGTTTGCTCATGGCGTCTTGCGTGTTTCGTCTTCTGTGTTTCGTCTGCTACGAGCCCGAACCTAGCATGACCTCGAATCGGTCGGGGCGGCGCTCGGCTTCGCGCACAAGCACCAACTGACCCACATGCTGACTGGCATCATCCAGTGCGGCCTTCATGGCTCCTTCCAGCAGGTCGGCCACCACGGGCGCCACCGCGAGGCGATACCCGCCCGCAGGAGTCGCTGCGGCCGTGCTGATAACCTTGCGCAAGGCATCCAGCGCGACAGCCTCAGCCGCGGGCGCCGGGCTGACATAGGCGCCCTGCAGGCGCTCACCCAGCGACGGGCCGATACGTGTCCGGGTGACTTCGATCAGACCGAGATTGGTCATACCCAGCACATGGCACGCGCCGGGATCACCCTTCAGGGTTTCACGCAGGCGCACGAGCACCCGGTTGCGGTCGTCACCAGACCCCATTTTCAATGCATCGATCACGATCGCACCGGCGATGTTCCGCAGGCGCAGTTGCCGGGCAATAGCCGGCATGGCCTTGGAATTCACGTCGCGCGGCCCACGCCCGGCCTTGCCAATGTCAGAGGCCGAATTGATATCAATCACACACAGAGCTTCGGTCTGATCGAAAACGAGCTCAGCCCCACCGGGGATCGCAACGCGCCGTTCCAGAGCGGCTTCAATGGCATCTTCGACACCATGTTCGGCAAACAATCCCAGACGTTCACGCGTGATGCGTTCAAAGAGTTCGCGCCGGTTGGCCTTGCACCAGCTGCGTGCCTGATTTTCGGTCGTGGCATCACTGCACACCACGGCGGTGACTCGATCCCCGGCGTAGCGCTCAAGGATGTAGGAAACAGGGTCAAGGGGTTCGATGAGGACGGCGGGCACGCCCTTCGTGCTGACGCTCTCATCAGGAGCGATCCGTGCGACCCGTGGACCTTTTTCGGCAAATCCATCGGCCACAACCCGGACATCAATCTGCGCGCCCTCGTGGAGCATCTCGGCGATGCGGGCACGCCGGGCGCCACGCTCGCCGGGGACCGAAGCATCACGCGCGCGCATGAAGGCATCCGGACCATCACCAATATCCACAAAAGCGCCATTGATCCCGGGGTCAACGCGACGCACCCGCCCGCGATAAGTCGCGCCGATGATGCTGGGGCTGGTGATCCGGTGATGCACAACATCCCAGACATCACCATTGCGGATCAGGGCACCGCGGACTTCACCCGGGCTGGCCTCGATAAGAATCGCCGATCCACTCATGTTTCAAACCCGTATCCGAGGCCCTCAAGCATCTGACGTGTCATCGCCAGATCGAGACCGACCACATTTGTATAGGACCCGCTGATCGCGGGAATAAAAGCGGCCGCATGGCCCTGAATGGCGTAGCCGCCCGCCTTCCCGTCCCATTCGCTTGTTTCGAGGTAGCGAGAAATCTCAGCCTCGCTCAACCGCTTGAACCGCACGAGCGTTGTGGAAAGCCGGTGGGACGAACGACCATCGGGCGCAATCACGGACACGCCGCCAAGAACCCGATGTCGCCGGCCCGAGAGCATCTTCAGAAACCGACGCGCCTCGTCCTTGCTCTCCGGTTTACCGATGGCGCGCCGTCCCAGCGCAACCACCGTGTCCGCAGCCAGGACAAATGCGTCGGTCTGTTGCGCAGCCACAGCTTGCGCTTTCTCCGACGCAAGACGCTGTGCGAGCTGGGCCGGCACTTCGCGAGGCTGGGGTGTTTCGTCAATATCGGCAGGCAGGACGTCAGCAGGCACGACACCGATCTGGGACAGCAGATCACGTCGGCGCGGCGAAGCCGATGCCAGAATAAGGCGCGCGCTCAACGCAGCCCTCCAACGATGCAGGATTGATTGGTCACGCCCATCGGGCGCTGGCACGGAGCCATACCGCGCCGGTCCACGTCGCTACTTAAAGCGGAACGTGATGCGTCCCTTGGACAGGTCGTACGGCGTCATCTCGACATTGACCTTGTCGCCAGCCAGGACACGGATGCGATGCTTGCGCATCTTGCCGGCAGTGTGCGCAAGGACTTCGTGCCCATTGTCGAGCTCAACACGGAACATCGCATTGGGCAGGATTTCGGTCACGGTGCCGGAGAATTCGAGGAGGTCTTCTTTCGCCATACACTTCGTCGCGTTGTTGTTTTCAGGTGCCCATCATTGCGGGTTGGCGCAAGCAACCCGAAAACCCGGCGAAACTCAAGCTTTTTCACGATTCATCGACGATTTACGCAGATCAGGCATGTCGCTCTGGCGAGGGAAAACGGTCTCGGATCCGCTCGAAAAGCTGATCGCGGGCACTCCGATAAGCCTCCAGGCGAACCTCCCGGCTGCCCGGAACGTCACCGGGATGCATGGTTGGCCAGTACTCCACATCGCAGGCCAGTGTGCGGGTGAACTCCATCGCACGGTGCTGTGCCTGCGGCGTGAAGGTAATGATCAAATCCACCGACATGTCCCGCAGATCATCGAAGCTCTTGGGATTGTGGCCTGAAATATCCAGCCCGATCTCCTGCATCGTCGCGATGGCAAACCCGTCAACCTCTCGACCATCGGGCTGTACCCCGGCGCTGTCGGCATAGATACGATGGCCGACCAGATGCTTCAAAATCGCCTCGGCCATTGGCGAGCGAATGGTATTGCGATCACACGCAAACAGGACACTTCCGGGCAGCGCGCGCATTTCAGGCCCGGATGTGCAGCGCACAGATCAGCGTGAACAGCCGACGCGAGGTGCCATGGTCGATGTCGATCCTGCCGGCGAGAAGATCGCGCAATTTATCCGAGCCTTCATTGTGCAGCCCGCGACGCCCCATATCGATCGCCTCGATCTGCGCCGGAGAGGCAGAGCGAATGGCCTCGTAGTAACTTTCGCAAATCGTGAAGTAGTCCTTGATCGTCTTGCGAAACGGCGTCAGCGGCAAGGGCAGCGCGCCAATCGCCGTGCCGTTCTCTGCCGCGATATCGAAGACGAGCTGACGTCCCTGCACCCGCAAAATCAGGTCGTAAGGTCCAGCATGGATGTTTTCGAAATGCGTGGCGTCGGGTTGAAAGAAATTCTCATCGGTCAGGTCATATATCGCGACCTGAAGTTCACGCTCGACATCCGGGTGATACCGAACCACCCCCGGGTTGTCGATTTCGACACGGGCAATCCGGCTGCTAGCGTCGCTCATCATCGGTCCCGGCAACGCGGATTTCAACCGCCCGGGCATGTGCTTCGAGACCTTCAGCACGGGCCAGTGTCATGGCTGTCTGTGCCAGCTTTCCGAAACTCTCGGCATTGGCCGAGAACATCGAAGTGCGTTTCATGAAGTCGAGCACGCCAAGGCCAGAGGAAAACCGCGCCGTCCGTGACGTTGGCAACACATGATTGGGGCCCGCCAGATAATCGCCCAGAACCTCGGGCGCATAAGGACCCAGGAACATCGCGCCGGCATTGCGAATTCGTTCCGCCAGAGCTTCGGCACCGGGTGTCACCAGTTCGAGATGTTCGGGTGCGATCCGGTCAATCAACGGCAACGCGGATTCCATATCGTCGACAACGATAAGTGAGCCATATTTTTCCCAGCTCTCGCGAGCAATCTCGTGACGCGGCAATTCTGGAATCTGATGCGCGACCGCTTCGGCCACCGCATCAGCAAAGCCCGCATCATCCGTGATCAGAATCGACTGGGCGACCCGGTCATGCTCAGCCTGACTCAACAGATCAGCCGCAATCCATTCGGGGTCCGCGCCGGCTTCCGAGACAACCAGAATTTCAGACGGGCCGGCGATCATGTCGATGCCCACCACACCGAACACCTGGCGCTTGGCCTCAGCCACATAGGCGTTGCCGGGACCGACAATCTTGTCGACCGGCGCAATCGTCTCGGTGCCATAGGCCAGCGCGGCCACGGCCTGTGCGCCACCAACCCGATACACTTCGTCGACACCCGCGATGTCAGCGGCGGCGAGCACCAACGGGTTGAGCACACCGTCAGGCGACGGAACCACCATGACCAGACGCTCCACACCCGCGACGCGGGCGGGGACCGCATTCATCAGAACCGATGACGGATAAGCCGCCGTGCCGCCTGGCACATAGAGCCCCGCAGCAGAGACCGCGCGCCAGATGCTGCCCAGACGCACGCCGGTGTCATCGACGTAATCAAAGTCTTCGGGCTTCTGGCGCTCATGATAGGCGATGATCCGCGCGCGCGCGGTTTCAAGCGCGGCGATGGCTTCGGCGCTGCAGGAGTCACGTGCCGCAGAAATTTCAGCGGCGCTGACCCGCAGACGATCCGCAGACAATTCCAGACGATCATACTTTGCGGTCAGGGCGATCAGGGCTGCATCGCCCTCTGCCTTTACCTGCGCCACGATACGCGCAACGTCATCGCGCACATCAACGGCAGCTTCCCGCCGCTCAGCCAGAAACGTTTCGAATGACTGGTGGAAACCGTCCTGAGAGGCTTCGAGCCTAAGCGGCATCGCGCCCACCTTCGGTGGCCTCTCGAATGCGATCGATCCAGCCTGTCAGCGTGGTCGCGCGGGTCTTCAGCGCGGCCCGGTTCACCACCAGACGCGAACTGATTTCGGCGATGGTTTCAATCTCGACCAGCCCGTTGGCTTTCAAAGTTCCGCCAGTCGATACGAGATCGACAATCCGACGACACAAGCCAAGGGTCGGCGCCAGTTCCATGGCGCCGTTCAGTTTGATGCATTCAGCCTGCACGCCGCGGCGCGCAAAATGACGTTGGGTCAGGTTCGGATATTTGGTGGCCACGCGAACATGGCTCCACCGTGTCGGGTTGTCGACGGCAACGACGGATTGCGGTGCGGCAACCGAAAGACGGCATTTGCCAATATCAAGATCGAGCGGTGCATAGAGTTCGGGATAGTCGAATTCCATGATCACATCGCTGCCCGCCACACCAAAATGTGCCGCGCCGAAGGCCACGAACGTTGCGACGTCAAACGCCCGCACCCGGATAATCTCAATACCCGGATCGCTCGTATCGAAACGCAGCTTGCGGGTTTCGGGATCGCTAAACTCGGGCTCCGGCTCGATACCAGCGCGTGCGAGCAGCGGCAAAACCTCGCCCAGAATACGGCCCTTTGGCAGGGCAAGAATCAATTTTTCAGTCTTCGTCGACACAATTCACCTTCCACGCGAACCCGTGGAACAGCCGCGAAACCGGTGATTTTACCGGGTTCGGATAACGGTCGAGATCAATCGTCCGCGTGCTGGGGCCGCCACTGCGTCGGCCAGGGTTCGCCGAAGTCCTCTAAATGGCACAGGAGTCCGGTGGTTTCCAGCCGAATTCCGGTATCACCGGAGAAGGCAAGTTCGATGGTCGGGCCATCACGGTCAGGCTGGTTGGTGCAGGTGACGGCCAAAAGGTTCAGGAAGACCCCGCGGTCACGAAAATTGATCCCGCGCTGCTTGACGACCACCACGTTGGAAAATGTCACGCCAGAATTGATCCGCGAGGCCGGCACGGATGTATTCGCGTCAGCCCCCGCCTCCCAGCAAAAACGATTGGCAACAAAGACAAATTGCCCGGACCCGGATTCAAAACTGATATCCCCGATGGGAATGATCGCGTCCTGCAAGGCGCTGGAAATGACCGCAAGGTCATCCTCACCAATCGCCTTCAGCTTTCGCAACGGAGCAGGATCGCTCATTCGGTATCCTCAACACGTTCGATATCGGCCCCGACCAGCTGCAGCTTTTCCTCAAGCCGTTCATATCCACGGTCGAGGTGATAGATCCGGCGCACTTCGGTCACACCACCGGCAGCCAGTCCGGCAATCACCAGCGACGCACTGGCGCGCAGATCCGACGCCATAACCGGTGCACCCTCCAGCTTTTCGACCCCGCGCACCAGAGCAGATCGTCCCTGCAGCGTAATATTGGCGCCCATGCGGTGCAGTTCGGGAACATGCATGAATCGATTTTCGAAGATGGTTTCGGTAATCACCGATGCCCCGTCGGCAACGGTCATCATGGCCAGAAACTGCGCCTGTAAATCTGTCGGAAAACCCGGATAGGGATCGGTCTCGACATCCACCGCATCCAGACGCGCACCATTGCGACTGACAATCAGACCACCGCTGGAGGTTTCCTCAACGGAGGTTCCGGTCCGCCGCAACGGCGCCATCGCGGCATCAAAGTGCGAAAGACTGGCGCCCTCCAGAGTAACCGAGCCACCGGCAATGGCGACAGCCATCGCATAGGTTCCGGCTTCAATTCGGTCGGGCATGATTTCATGCCGCGCTCCATGCAGGCTTTCCACGCCTTCAATCACCAGGGTATCGGTCCCGACACCTTCGATTTTTGCACCCATCGCGATCAGACATTCCGCCAGGTCCGTGATCTCGGGCTCCCGGGCTGCGTTCTCGAGTGTCGTCACGCCGTCGGCAAGACTGGCGGCGAGGAGCAGGTTTTCGGTGGCCCCCACCGACACTTTGGGAAAGGCAAATCGTGCACCGCGCAATCCACCGGGTGCGGAGGCACGGATATAACCGGACTCAACCTCGATCTCGGCGCCCAGCGCCTCCAGACCGGACAGGTGAATATCAACAGGGCGCGTGCCGATGGCACAACCACCCGGCAGTGACACAGTCGCCACACCTTCGCGCGCGACCAACGGACCCAGCACCAGCACGGACGCGCGCATACGGCGAACAAGGTCATAAGGTGCGGTCGTGCTTGTGATGTCTTTTGCGGTCAGCGACATCACCCGCCCCGTATGGCCACCCTCGGTATCGTGTCCTTCAAGGGAAACATGCGCGCCATGCTGGCCCAGCAGATTTGCCATCGTCGTGATATCGGCGAGATGGGGCACATTGGAGAGGATAAGAGGCTCGTCCGTCAGCAAGCAGGCCGCCATCAGGGGCAAGGCCGCGTTCTTGGCCCCACCAATACGAATGGTGCCGTTGAGTTGCTGGCCGCCGCGAATTCTAATCTTGTCCATGGGTCATCTGCGATTGGTTGGGTGACTGACAGGAACCGGCTCTAGGGACCGATTGCGGCAAATAAATGTCGTTCAACGCCGAACCCGGGTCAGAGTTTCGGAACCGTAATGCCGCGTTGCTTCATGTATTTCCCCTTGCGGTCGGCATAGGAGACCTCCGGAGGGCCTTCCCCTTTGAGGAACAGAAACTGGCAGGCGCCTTCATTGGCATAGATGCGTGCGGGCAAGGGTGTGGTGTTGGAGAATTCCAGCGTCACATGGCCTTCCCATTCCGGTTCGAGCGGCGTGACATTCACAATGATGCCGCACCGCGCATAAGTGGATTTGCCGAGGCAGATCACCAGCACGTCGCGCGGAATACGGAAGTACTCAACCGTGCGGGCCAGCACAAAGGAGTTCGGCGGCACAATGCAGACATCGGTCGTCCGGTCGACGAAACTCTTCTCGTTGAAGTTTTTCGGATCGACGGTTGCGGAATCCACATTGGTGAAAATCTTGAACTCTTCCGAGACACGAGCGTCGTAGCCATAGGAAGACAGACCGTAGGAAATCACGCCCTCGCGGGTCTGCCCATCAACAAACGGCTCAATCATTCCCTCTTCCTGGGACTTCTGGCGGATCCAGGTATCAGGCAAAATCGACATTCTTGGGCCCCCACGGCGCTGCTAACTCACAACCGCTTGTAACGAATGGACAATCCCCCCTCAAGCGCAGCGCAACACCGTGCCTTTTACAAGCGAATTCAGATGCTTACAGGATCATGACTTCTCCGGGGTGATCCCGGAGTCGTTCTCACCCGATTCCCGTCCGCGTCTCTGAGCGTTGCGGCGGCGCAAATTCTCACGCAGTGCAGCCGACTGGCGTTCCAGACGCGCCTTTTCACTTTCGGATGATTTGCGGCCATCCGTGCGGGTTTGTTCGGGTGACTTTTCAGCCGTCATTTTGCACGCGCAGCCACGGCCTCGATCTCGACCTTCCAGCCTGGTGCCGCCAGCGCGCTGACAACCACAAGCGTCGATGCAGCCGGATGGCCGCCTGACCAATCATCACGGATATCGCGAAAGGCCCCCACATCAGCGGCGTCGGTGATGAATGCATTCAGCCGCACAATATCGGTGATCCCCATATCGACAGCTTCGAGCGCCCGTTCGAGATTCTGCAGAACCTGACGACACTGGCCGGCAAAATCCGCGACGCTGCTGCCGTCCTTATCGACACCAACCTGACCGGAAATGAACGCCATGCGCGTTCCGTCGGGCACATCGACCACGTGGCTGAAATTGCTTGGTGGTGGGGCCAGCGTGTCCGGATTTATGAAATTCAACATGGTTTTCTCTTTCCTGATAATCCTGCGGTCTGTGTTTGTGCGATCTATCCCTTGATCGCGCCATAAGCATCTTCAACAGCCGTCTCAGGCAGCTTCAGTGCCGCGCAAATCTGCTCCATCACCGCATGCTCATCCGCGCTGTCACGCCCGTCGGCAAGGCTCATCGCCGCACTGATTCGCAGCAGCAGATCCGCCGCGCCCTCAGCACGGGTGCCCGACACAATGGCCTTGAGCAAGGACGCCGCACCCTTCTCATCTTCGGCAAGGCGCGCCACATGTTCATCAAACGCATCCACAACTTCGTGGGGGTCAAACAAGCGTAACTGGGACAGGCTCTCGATCACCGAATCCAGACGCGCGCGCTCGGAAAAACTGACTTCACCATCAGCCGTTGCCACAAGCGCGCAGGCTGCCGCCACCGCTTCAAGGAAGGGGCGCTGCTTGTGTCGTTGTAGCTCAAGACGAAACCGTTCAAGCACTGTCGAAACCTCCCGTGGGCGATCAATTGCTGCGATATTTGCATGACGCTGAAGGAAGTCCAACCACAGTCCTTGCCGCGCCCTCACACACATGGCATAACGCGCGCGTTTTCGAACATAGTGCCGCCGTAGCTCAGGGGTAGAGCGCACCATTGGTAATGGTGAGGTCGAGTGTTCAATTCACTCCGGCGGCACCATCTCTTTCAAGATCAGGACATATGTCCGTTCCCCAATCTCCAGACACCGACCCCGCGCCCAAAAGCGCGCTGGCGGGCATGCGCGCGTTCAGTCATCGGGATTTCCGGTATTTCTGGGCGACACGGGTTGCAGGCATTCTGGCCACGGAGATGCTGGTCACAACAGTCGGCTGGCAGGTTTACCGACTGACCGCGAGCGAGCTGAATCTCGGCCTGATCGGCTTTGCGCAGTTCGCCCCCTTCGCCCTGCTCTTTCTGGTGTCCGGCGTAGCGGCGGACCGCCTGCCCCGCATGCGGATCATTTTTGGCTGCGTATCTCTACAGACCGTCTGCGCGGCCGTATTGCTCTGGGGTACCTGGTCAGGACATATCGACTTCACAATCATTCTGGCCATTCTTGTGCTGTTCGGCGTGGCGCGGGCCTTCCAGGCCCCCGCGCAGATGGCCATCGTGCCGAACCTCGTTCCCAGTCACGACCTCGCCAACGCCATCGCCTGGTCATCCTCCGGGTTCCAGATGGCCCGGATCATCGGCCCGACCATCGCCGGACTACTGATCTCCTTTGGTGCCGCGCGCGGTGAAGATGAGTTCTTTGTCTACGTCCTCGCCGTCGCGGTGTTCGTGCTCGCCACCATTCTGGCGGCGATGGTGCGCTCACCGGTACAGATCGTCAGTCAGGTACCAATCAGTGTCAGCAACATCCTCGCTGGCTTCAAATTCATTGCTTCCCGGCAGGTGATTTTTGGCGCGATCGGGCTCGATCTGTTTGCCGTGTTGTTTGGCGGTGCCATCGCCTTGTTGCCGGTCTATGCAACCACCATCCTGAATGTCGGTGCGGACGGATTTGGTATTCTCCGTTCGGCCTTCACCTTTGGTGGCTTCGTGGGCGCGATTTACATGACCCAGCGCCCTGTCGCCAGACAGGCCGGGATCAAACTTCTGCTTGCCGTCGGCATATTCGGGCTGGGCGTGATCGTGTTCGGTATTTCCGAAATCTTCTGGTTGTCGCTTGGCGCGCTCGTGGTCATGGGCCTGGCGGATTCGGTCAGCGTCTTCATCCGCCAGAACCTTGTGCAGATCATCACACCCGACGAAATGCGCGGCCGGGTCAGCGCCGTCACGGCGGTGTTTATTGGCGCATCCAACGAACTCGGCGAGTTCGAATCCGGCGTCACCGCCCATTGGTGGGGCACCGTCCCCGCCGTCATTGTCGGCGGGGCGGCCACAGTCACCGTGGCTGTCAGCTTCGCCTGGCTGTTCCCGAAACTCCGCGAAGTCGACAGCCTGGAACCGGACGAGTTGATCCGAAAATATCGGGACCCGTCGCCAGGCTCCTGATCAGTCGATGATCGCGATCGCATTGACCTCGAGCACACAACGCGGATCAGTCGCGAGCTGAACAATCTGAACTGTTGTGGTGGCAGGCTTGGCGTCCCCGAAATATTCGGCCCAGACCTTGTTGAGGGTATCCTGCTGGGACATGTCAGTCAGAAAGCGGTCTGCCGTGACAATATCCTCAAACGTGGCACCCACGGCGTCGAGGCCCTTGCGCATATTCTCCAGCACCGCACGTGCCTGCCCATCCATATCATCGGGCATATCTGCGAACTCTGCCGGGATGTGTGGATGGCTGTGATAGACCGGGGCCGCGGTCACACCCGCCAGATAAACGGTCGTCCCGCCTGTGACCTTGATCGCGGGAGCATAAGGCATCCAGATATCGGGCGCGTCGGGCCAGTGGCAGTGTTCAACTTTCTTCGGCATGGTTCTCTCCCAGAATGTGAGACCGAATGAACACGCATGATGCGTGACAATCTCGGCTCGTTAGGGTTCATGTTACGCGAACTGACGGCACCCATGCACGACGTTTGAAATTCAACCGGACTGATTTTCCATGCTTCCCATCGACAGCCTTTACCGCGGACGCCAGATCAATCCGGATGGCATTGCTCTGGAAGACGACACAACCCAGCTGACCTATCGCGAACTGGTGGAACGTGTTGAAGCATTGGGCGCGGCCCTGCAGACCCGATTCCCGACGCCGCAGGCCAAGATCGGCGCCTGCGGCTTCAACAACCTGCAGCATGTGATTGGCATTCTTGCCACCCAACTGGCCGGGCATATCTGGGTGGCGGTGAACCCGCGCAGCGGCAAGGCCGAAAACACTGCGCTGATGAATCTGGTTGAACCCGACATGATGTTTGCTGATGACGCGGCGCGCGACGCGTTCGATATCGGTGATACGCCCCTGGTGATTGCTGGTCCGGACGGGCGCACATCAGCAGATGACAGTATCGACGGGCTGATTGATGCCTTTCGCGGCAAACGCCCGGTACGCCATCTGCTCGACCCCAACACGGATTTGCAGGCGATCAAATTCACGGGTGGGTCGACCGGCCTGCCCAAGGCCGTCATGCAGCCCTACCGAACGGGTGTCACCCTGATCGGCACGGTGCTCTCGGTGTTTCGCATGAACGCCGACGACGTTCAGGTCGCCGCCGCACCGGTCAGTCATGCTGCCTTCATCCTGATGTTGCCGATTTTCGCAGCCGGTGGCCGCAACATCGTGCTGCCCACACCGGACCCGGATCGCATCCTGCACGCGTTTGAAAAACGTGATGCCAGCACCATCTTCATGCCGCCCACCATGATCTACAAAACCATGGCCGAGCCGGACGTGGCGGCACGCAAATTCCCCAAACTGCGTCACCTCATTTACGGTGCGGCCCCCATGCCGCCCGAAAAAGTTCGCCAGGCCCAGGAGGTTTTCCCGCACGCACTCGAAACGCTGTATGGCCAGACCGAGGCCTCGTCGGTTTGCACAACCATGAATTCGGCAGAGCTGGAGATGGACGAAAACAATGGCTCAGTCGGCCGCGCCACGCCGCTGATGCGGGTCGAAATCAAGGATCCCGACGGCAACATCCTGCCACCCGGCGAACAGGGTGAAGTCGTGGTCCGCGGCGGTCTGACGATGACCGGCTATTACAAGAACCCGAAAGCCACCGCAGAAGCCTTCAAGGATGGCTGGCTCCACACCGGCGATGGTGGCGTGATCGACGAACGGGGCTATCTGTTCCTGAAAGATCGCCTGCGCGATGTGATTATTTCCGGCGGTTTCAATGTGTACCCCGGTGACGTCGAAGGCGCGCTGGTCAGACACCCCGATGTCTATGAATGCGTTGTCTTCGGCGCCGAGGACGATCATTGGGGCGAGCGGGTTGAAGCCGCGGTCCAGCTTCGCGACGGGGCAACAGCCAGCCCCGCAGACATCATCGCTCATGCCAAGGAACAACTTGGGTCGGTGAAGGCCCCGAAGAACATCCATCTTGTCGCGGACCTGCCGCGCAGCGCCGTCGGCAAAGTCCTGCGCCGCGAAGTGCGCGAAAGGTTTTCAACACCCAAAAACTGATCGGGAGTTGGCGCACGCCATCCTCCCATCGTAAGAGTTATCCATCATGCGCATTACCGATATCCGCGAAATCGCGATCCCCCTGAATTTGAAACTGCGAAATGCAGTGTTCGATTTCAGCCAAATGACCACCTCGGTGGTTGCTGTCATCACCGATGTCATCCGCGACGGAAAACCCGTCGTCGGTTACGCCTTCAACTCCACAGGACGCTACGCCTGTGGTGCACAGATGCGCGCGCGGTTCATCCCGCGCATCCTCGATGCGGATCCCGACAGTCTGATTGACGAGGAACGGGACAATCTGGACCCCGAGAAAATTCTCGCCGTGATGATGCAGGGCGAGAAACCCGGTGGCCATTCGGATCGGTCAGTGGGGATTGGCACCATCGAATTTGCCGTCTGGGACGCGATCGCGAAGATCGAAGAGAAGCCGGCCTTCCGCTCGATCGAGGCGCGTTACAATCCGGGCGGCGCCAAGCCGAAAATGTTCGTCTATGTGGGCGGTGGCTGGTACGCACCAGGTAAGGGAACGCCCGAACTGCTCGACGAAATGCGCGGTTATCTCGATATGGGTTACTCCCAGCTCAAAATGAAAATCGGCGGCGCCAGCGTGGCCGAAGACATGTCGCGCCTTGAAGCGGTTCTCAAACTGGTTGGCGATGATGGCTGGAACCTGGCCGTCGACGCTAATTGTGGCCTCACCCGTGAGGCTGCCTTCGAATACGCCAAGGCCATGACCCCCTACAATCTTCGCTGGTACGAGGAGGCAACCGATCCTCTCGACTATGGATTGCTCGCCGAACTGGCCGATGTCTACGAGGCGCCGCTGGCGACCGGCGAGAATTTGTTCTCGACCCAGGATGTACAGAACCTCGTCCGCTTTGGCGGCATGCGCGCCGATCACGATGTGCTGCAGACCGATCCGCCCCAGAGCTACGGCGTTGTGGCGGTCACGCGCACAATCAAGATGCTGAAAGAGAATGGCTGGACCGAAAATGGTCTGATGCCCCATGGCGGCAATCAGATGTCCCTGCACATCGCAGCCGGGCTTGGCATGCTGCTCTGTGAATCCTACCCCAACACCTTTGGCATGTTCTCTGATTTCGCCGACGATGCGGAAGTCATCGATGGATACCTGACCCTGGACGAAGATCGTCCGGGCATTGGATTTGAGGCACAGGCCGAACTGTACAAAGTCATGTCAAAACTTTCGTCCGACTAGCTCGCAATACGGGGTGTCAGACCCCGACGAACCAGAAATAAGGAGACCGCCATCATGATGTTCGAATATTTCCCTGACAATTATCCCTGGTCGATGGCTGCCGTCATGGCGATCAATGCCGGTGCCGTTCTGTCCGAAGTGCATGAGGCGCTCGAACCCCTCAAGCCCGTTGCCGCCGCCAATGATGATGCGGCCAATGACGCCTGGCACGCACGCTGGATGATGCTCGGCGAACGCAGCGAACGTCTGGCCGACGAAGACGACGCAGCCGGACGCCGGCTCAGCGCCAGCGCCAAGTACAAACGGGCAGCGGTCTACTACATGACGGCAGAACGGATGTGTAAGTCCGAAGCGCCAATTCGGATCGAGACCTATAAGCAGATGCTCGACATGTTCCGCAAAGGCGTCGAACGCGAGAACGGCCCGGTCGAATGGGTCGAGGTCCCCTACAAGGATACGGGCCTGCCTGCCTTGTTCTTCCCGGCCAACCCGAAAGCCGTGCAAGGCGACGGCCCGGCACCCTGCATCGTCCATTTCGATGGTCTGGATGTGATGAAAGAGTTCCTCTATCTCGCCGGTATCGCGCGTGCCTATGCTGCGCGTGGCATTTCCACCCTGCTGATCGATCACCCGGGTGTTGGCGAAGCCTTGCGCCTGCGCGATCTCAAACTGTTCCCGGAAACCGAAGTTCCCGCCGGCGCGGCTGTCGACTATCTGGAAGGCCGCCCGGATGTGGATTCCGACCGCATCGGCATGGCCGGCATCAGCCTGGGTGGCTACTACGTGCCGCGCGCCGCCGGTTTCGAGCATCGCCTGAAATGCGCTGTCGCCTGGGGCGGCATCAACGATTACGGCAAGATCACCCGCGGCCGTCTTGATGGCACCGGCACCAAGCTGTCGGTCTCCCATTGGGAAGAGCATATGAACTGGGTGTTCGGCACCAATTCGGCCGAAGAGATTCTTGAGGTCGTCGACCGGATGAATCTGGAAGAGGCCGTCCCCAATATCGAGTGTCCCCTGCTTGTCGTGCATGGCGAAGGTGACAGGCAAATCCCGCTGGAAATGGCCCAGAAAACCATCCGCGAAGCTGTGAAAAGTCCACGCGCGGAGCTCAAAGTCTTCACGGCTGACGATGGCGGGGTCGAGCATTGCCAGGTCGATCATGGCGCGCTCGCGGTTGAGTACATGACCGACTGGGTGGCCGATGTGCTGGGTGGCACCACCAAGTAAGGCGCCGCCAATTCCATACACAGGCGTTTCGACAAGCAATTGACTCAATCAAACGCTTGATTGAATATCTTCCCATGAGCATCCGGCCAACGGACGCCATGGGAGGAAAAGTGACAGCACTTCCGCTTGAGAAAGCCGGAGAAGCGCGAGGCGAGTTGACCCGCCAGCGCATTCTTGACGCAGCGCAGAAGTTGTTTTCGGAACACGGAAGCAACGGCGTATCTCTGCGCGCCATTACCGCCGAAGCCGGTGCCAACTCAGCCGCTGCCAATTATCATTTCGGCTCCAAGATGGGGCTTCTCGAGGCCGTCTTCGCACGCCACGCAACGGGCATCGCCGATGAACGCGAAACCCTGCTGCAAGACTGTCGCGCAGAGCCGGGACGGCCGCCGCTACTCGAGCAGATCGTTCGTGCTTTTCTTGAGCCAGGCATGCGCGGACAACACGGCGGGAACGGATTCGCACGGTTTCGCGGCCGCATGCTCGCCGAAAACACCGAACAGACCCGCGAACTTTACGCCCGCTATTTCAACGATTCGACCGGACAATTTCTGGATGCGTTGCAAGACGCGCTCCCGGATCTTTCATCCCACGACCTGCATTGGCGTTTCCACATTATGCTGGGCACCATGGTCTATACGCTGGCCAATCCGGGCCGCATTCAAATTCTCAGCAACGGCGATTGCGACCCGTCCGACCCCGGACAGGCGCTCGACACTCTGGTGCCGATGATCGCACAGCTTTTCCGCAATCCGACGATGTCCCCTGCCAGGACATCGGAGACACTTCACGACATCAATTCAATCCAAGCCAAGTAAGAAGGAACTACCACGATGGCGAATCCCAATAGCGACATGCGCGTGACGCATGAAATTCTCGAAGAGTTTGCCGAGAAATGCAAAAACTGGGGCAAATGGGGCCCCGATGACGAGATCGGCACCCTCAATTACACCACCGAAGACGACGTTGTTGCCGCAGCTCAGCTGGTCAAGAAGGGCAAAGTCATGTCCATGGGCCTGAACTACGATCAGTTCGGTCCGCAGGGCGCCAAGACTCCCTACCCCGCCATGGGCCGGTTCAACCCGATCCACATGATGACCCGCACCGGCACCGACGCTTGGGCTGGCACGCTCGACCACCGCGGCATTCGCGGCGCGGACGATCTGGTCATGATGCCGCTGCAGTGCGGCACCCAGTGGGATGGTCTCGGCCATGTCTTTTATTGGGACCACATGTGGAACGGCTACGAATGCCGCGAAGTCACCTCCGCTGGCGCCCAGAAAGCCGGTATCGAAAAGACCAAGGACAAAATGACGGGCCGCGGTGTCTTCCTCGACATTCCGCGCGTTAAGGGCATTGAATGCCTCGAAGACGGCTACCCGATCACCTGCAAGGATCTCGACGAAGCCTGTGAAGATCAGGGCGTCGAAGTTCGCAAGGGTGACTATGTGGTGCTGCGCACAGGCATGATGGAACGTTGCCTGAACGATGGCAGCTGGGACGGATATGCCGGTGGCGATGCTGCTGGCATGGCGTTCGAGACCCTCGACTGGATCTTCGAAAAAGAGATCGCAGGCTATGCATCGGACACGTGGGGCAACGAAGTTCGCCCGTGCGAAACCGACGAGAACATCAACCAGCCCTGGCACTGGATCGCAATTCCGATCCTGGGGCTGACGATGGGCGAAATCTTCTATCTCAAAGATATCGCCGACGATTGCGCCGAAGACAAAGTGTACGAATTCATGTTCGTGGCACCGGCGCTTCCGATCACAGGCGCGGTGGGCTCACCGGTCAATCCGCTTGCGATTAAGTAATTAGGGGGGCGCTGACTCGTCAGCGCCCCTTAGTCTTTCGTGGTGCCATGGGATTGCATGTATGTGCTGTACATCCCAGAGTATGCACTCACGGATGTGTGTGACGGGCAAACTTGACCCAATTCAGGGTGCCCAGCAAAGTTCTAACAAGGGCGTGAAAGCGCTCATTTCTCTAGGGAGGAACCCAATGCGCAAAGTATTACTAGCAACCACGGGCCTGACGGTCGGCACGCTGATGGCAGTCACCTCAGCCATCGCCGGCCCGTTCGGCAACACTGTCGATGAAGCCAAAGGCAATTCTCAGGTTGTCCTCGACTGGCTTGATGGCAAACTCGACAATTACGGGAAAAACAACGTCACCTATGACGGCCCGGTTATCGAATTCCGCTCGTCCAGCCATATCCCGGCTGTTTCCAGTCTGGCCAAGCTGCAGATCCAGGGCTTCGACCAGCTCGAGAAAATGTCGAATGGCAAGATCAAGGTCAGCACGACCTGGTCCCAGACTGTTCATGGCGTACGTGAAGGTCGCAAGGCAGTTCGCACCGGTCTGTCTGACCAGGCACCTTGCTTCTCGCTCTACACCGCCCGCGATTACAACGTCGTTGGTGGTCTGGGCCTGCCGTTCCTGTTCAACAACTCCCACGAGGCGGTTGCAACGGCAGAGCAACTCTATCCGAAGTACCTGAAGAAAGAGTTCGAGCGTTTCCGCGTGAAGCTGATGCGCGAAGCTCACACCGGTCCGTACCATCTGTACAACAACAAGCCGGTTCGTACGCTTGAAGAAGTTAAGGGCATGAAGGTCCGCGCTGGTGGCGGCACGCATGCTCAGATCATTGGCGCACTTGGGGCAACCCAGGTCTCCATGCCGGGTGCATCGGCTTACACGGCCATGCAGCGCGGCACGATCGACGCGATCCACTTCAACGACGCCGCAGCCTTGATCTTCAAGCTGCATGAAGTCTCGAAGTATCGCACCGCAAACGGCTTCAACGTTCTGACCATCGAATATTGCATGTCCGCTGACTGGTTCGACGATCTGCCGGCTGACCTGCAGGTTGTGGTCAACAACTGGGGTCGCCAGATGGCGATTGCCGAAGCTGTTGGCTTCTATGACTACGGTGGACTGGTCAATGTTGAGAAGATGAAGTCTCAGGGCCTTGAAATCGTTGATATGGGTGCTGCAGAACTCGACAAGTGGAAAGCCGCTGTTGACGGTGTTGAGAAAGCCTGGGTTGCTGACGCCGAGAAGAAGGGCGTTCCGGCCACGGCATTCATGGCCGACATTCGCAAGAATGCAGCCAAGTTTGCTGGCATGACCCCCAACGAAGTCATGCTCGACGCGATCAACAATCCCGTCCAGGGCGTGTACGACATGAAGTAGTAAGGGACAAACTCAGCCGGCACCTTCGGGTGCCGGCTGAACCCTTAGTTTTTCAGAAAGGCAGCAACACATGAATTCCATTCAAAAAGCTTTCATGCTCATTTCCGTCAACCTCGACAAGCTTGGCGGACTCCTTGTCCTACCTGCGATCTCGATCATTGTGATCGTCGATGTTTTCAAACGTTACGCATTGAACGACCCTTGGATATGGAGTCTGGAATTCAATGAATGGATGTTGATGCTGATCTTCGCGTTCGCAATTCCCGAATGCACGCGGCAGAACGGCCATGTGCGGATGGAGTTGCTGATTGCAAACCTGCCCAAGCGCAGCCAGGAAACGATGGATGTCGTTTACGTGGTTTGCGCCATTAGCATTTTCTACCTTCTGGGCTTCCACGCCTGGGAAGAGTTCCTGTTCGACTATGAACTCGGTCGAATTACAGAATTCGTGCGGCTTCCGATCTGGGGCCATCATCTCGCTATCTTCGGCATGTGCGTCATTCTTATTGCCTACTACCTGCTGCGCCTGATCGCGACGATCTTCAACTTCAGTGAATTCAGCCGGACCGAATCAGTCGGCATGGAGGAATAGGCGATGAACTCGAAAGCAATAAATTTCCAGGCACTTGGTGTCCTGATACTGATCCTTCTTGCTGCCGCAATCTTTCACAACACTGGCGGACTGGAAGCCCTCAAAGGCCTCGACAAGAGTGGCGTCGGCCTGGTCGCCTTTGCCGGTATGATGGGCCTCATTGTGCTGGGCGTTCCCATCGGATTTGCCATGCTCGGAACCGCCGTTGCCGGCTTCTTCATCGTCGGTCGCGGGAATTTTGCGGAAACCCAGCTCTCGATCACGTTTATCGAGCAGGGCACAAGCTTTGTGTTCGTGGCTGTGCCCCTCTATTTCATGATGGGACAGATCGTCCAGCGCACAAACATTGCCGCTGATCTCTATGAATGCGTGTATCGCTGGCTGGGTCGTCTTCCCGGTGGCCTTGCGATTTCGTCCGTTGTCGCCTGTGGCGGTTTTGGTGCGGTCTCCGGTGGCAGTGTCACCGCCGTCGCAACCATGGCGCCCATGTGTATCCCTGCGATGCGCCGCTACAACTACGATGATTCACTCGCAACTGGCAGCGTCAGTGCAGCGGGCACACTTGGCATTCTGATCCCGCCAAGTATCATCATGATTGGCTATGGCATCCTGACAGAGACCTCGATCGGCGCTCTGTTCATTGCGGGCATTATTCCCGGCATCCTGATGACCATGGGCTATTCCGCGACGATCATGGTCAAGTGCATGATCAATCCGGCTCTCGGCCCCATCGGTGAAAAGTTCACCATGGGTGAAAAGATACGGTCACTGACCAAGGTCACCCCGGTCTTCCTGACCTTCATCGTGGTTATCGGCGGCATCTACTCGGGCATCTTCACCCCGACCGAAGCTGCGGGCGTGGGCGTGTTTGCGCTGCTGCTCATTTCGATCGTCATGCGTCGTCTGAACATCACCAACTTCAAGGAATCACTGCTCAAGTCGATGCACACATCGGCGATGATCTTCGTGATCATCATCGGTGGTCACATGATGGGCAAATTCGTTGTCCTGACCGGCCTGACCGAAGGTGTTGTTGACTGGATCACCGCGGCACAGTTCACGCCGCTCACGGTGATGCTGATGATCAGCCTGCTGTTCATCGTGCTGGGTATGGTTCTCGATGTCTGGGGCATGCTCATCCTGACCATCCCGTTCACGATGCCGATCATTCTGACCCTCGGTTACGACCCGATCTGGTTCGGCGTTTACGCGGTCATCATGGCAGAATTGGCGCTCATCACACCCCCAGTGGGAATCAATGTTTATGTGATGGCAAAAATGGCGCCAGACGTGCCTTTGGTGAAAATATTCAAAGGTGTGGCGCCGTTCTTTATCTTCACACTGTTCCTGGTGATCCTCATCACACTGGTTCCGGACATCGTGATGTGGTTGCCGCGCACCGCGGGGATGGCACTCTAGCGAAGCACCCGGCGCTTCTCGGCGCCGGTGTTTTCCAGTTCAAAATATTCCTGCATCGCGTTATTTCGCGGTGCGGGAATTTTTTTGACTGCGGTGTCATCTCGCAGTTCAGCTGAAGATTGGCCCGAGCCGTCTTCAGCCCTGCGCTTGATTTCATCCGGCAACGGCAATTGGCGACGACGGCGGTCATGACCAACAAAAGAACTTGAACGGATAAACTCACGCGGATTTTCGACAACACTGCGCAAACGAGCAGCAACACCATCAACCGTCACGGGCTTGGCCAGAAACTCTGTAATTCCGGCATCCCGGGCCGCTTCAACATGGTGTTTCTCGGCAAACCCGGTAACCATCATGACCGGAACATGGGTCGCAGGATGGGTCGGATCGTCCCGCAACATGCGAGAAAACTCCAACCCGTCGATCGGCGTCATCATCATGTCGGTAATGATCAAATCGGGTAAGTTCACGCGGCTATCATTGAGCGCAATCATCCCGTTTTCAACATCGCGCACCTGGCGAATTCCAAGCGCTTCGAGAATGGTGCGCAACAGGCGACGCATATGATCATTGTCGTCAACAATCAGGACGCGGAGATCAGAAAGCATTTCGTCGGGCATCAGTACACAACTTTCAAAAAGGAAACCCCGGACCTGCGCTCGCAAAGCGGAAATCTCCGGTAAACTATGGTTAAACTATCGCCAAAATTGGTTAACAAACGATTTCAGGACGTTTACCAATCAAACAGCAACCAGGCTTATAAAGAGCGACCACAGACGACAAACAATCTGGAATGAGGACATGGACGAAGAAGAAGAACAAAGCGTCGACATCTATCACAACCCACGGTGCAGCAAATCACGCGCAACACTGGCCCTTCTCGAGGAACGCGGCATCGATGTTTCGGTGATCGAGTATCTGAAGGAACCGCCGGATGATATCGAACTGCGCCAGATCCTGGATCTGCTCGCCATCCCAGCACGCGAACTGCTGCGCACCGGTGAAGCGCCCTATAAGGAACTCGGGCTTGATGACATGTCTTTGTCGGAAGATGCGATTATCGAAGCCATCGTAAACAACCCGATCCTGATGGAACGCCCGATTGTGGTCACAGCCAGCAAGGCACGTATCGGACGTCCGCCCGAAGCGGTTCTGGAAATCCTTTGAGTCTGCCCCTCCCTGATGCACGGCGCCCATCCTACGGATGTGGCCCTGAACATGCGGCGTCCTTTCGACACGGCGTGGATGCATTTGGGAGTGGTCACGACACACCAAGGGACTTTCTGGAACGCTTTCTGGATCAGATCGAACGACAGGAAGATTCCCTCCATGCCTTTGTGACGCTCGACCTTGAGGCTGCGCGAAGCGCAGCGGATGCGTCGAGCACCCGATACCGGGACGGAAATCCACGTTCACCCATCGACGGACTGCCACTGGCACTGAAAGACATTATCCAGACCGCCACGCTGCCAACCCAATCGGGAAGCCCGATATTCAAAGACTGGCAGGCCGAACGGGATTCCGCTATCGCAGCAGCTTTGCACCGAGGTGGTGCTGTCATGATCGGCAAGACAGCGACCACCGAATTCGCATATGGCGCGATCACACCAGCACGCAACCCCTATGACCCTGAACGCACCCCAGGGACATCCTCCAGCGGTTCAGCGGCGGCTGTCGGCGCTGGCATGCTGCCTGTCGCGATCGGCACGCAATTGATGTCATCCGTGATGCGGCCAGCAAGTTATTGCGGCCATGTGGGCGTGAAACCGACATATGGCGCCATTCGTCAGGACGGCATTCATCCATTTTCACCCTCCGGGGAACATGTGGGTGCGCACGCACACGCATTGGAGGATGCCTGGCAACTGCTGCGCTTTCTTGCCCACGAAGCTGGCCCCGTTCCGGGTTCGCGCGGACTGACTGGCCCTGTAGAGACCCCCGAGGCCCGCAAACCCAAACGCCTGATGCGTATGTATACACCTGGCTGGGAACTGGCTGATGCGGCCGTTCGTGGCGCTTTCGAAGAAGCGCTCGACAGGCTTTCTGATGCTGACATAGAAATCGTTGAGCCATCCAGTTCGGCCGCGCTTCAGTCCATCGAAGATGATTTCGCACGGTCCGACTGGTGTATTGCGGAAATCGCCGCTTTCGAAATGCGCTGGCCGTTCTTTGAGTATGAAAAGGCCGGCGGAGAGTTCCACGCCCGAATTGAAAACCTGTTCAAACGCGCACATCAGATTACGCTGGATGACTACCATACGGCCCTCGACTGGAAAGATGCCTTCCGCGCACGTTACCAGTCGTTATCAACGCAGGTGGATGGTGTGATCGGGCTGACAGCCCCCGAAGTTGCACCTGTCGGGCTTGAGAATATCGGGCACCCGATCATGTGTTCTCCGGCTTCCTGTATGGGTGCTCCTGCGATCACGATACCGGCTCTGGAAGCCGACGGCCTACCTCTCGGGCTGCAATTGGTCGGTTTCCACAACCAGGATGCAGACTTGTTCGCGCATACCGCCTGGATTGATGATGCTCTCCTCAGTTAGCCGGAACCGTGACGCATGAAGGTGTGTGTTGTTGGCGCGGGATCAATCGGTGGATTGCTCGCCGCACGCCTTTCAAAATCAGGCTGCGAAGTCTCCGCCATCGCGCGTGGGCCACATCTGACAGCGATCCAGGAAGGTGGTCTGCGCTACCGTGGATCCGATCTGGATTTTGTTGCCCACATCAGGGCATCGGATAAGCCGGCCGATCTGGGCCCCCATGACTTTGTCATTCTAACCGTCAAAGCGCCTTCCCTCCCTGAAATTGCCCCCACATTGGCACCCTTGTGTCACGCCGGAACCTCCATTGTCTCTGCCATGAACGGAATTCCCTGGTGGTTCAGCCAATCCCTGCCCGCTCCTCTCAAAGGGCGGTCGCTTCGCTCCGTGGACCCGGATGACACACTTTCAGACGCCTTTCCTCAGGATCCTGTGCTGGGTTGCGTGGTGCATGCGGGGTCTTCAGTACCTGAACCTGGACTGATCGATCACAGCGCCGGGGATCATTTCATTGTTGGCAGCTCGAACCGTACCGCATCACCGGAAGCTGCAATCCTTGCTGACGCCCTGACCCGTTCTGGCCTGACCGGCGTTACATCGGACGATATCCACGGTGAAATATGGATGAAACTGATCGGCAATATGGGTATGGGCCCCATCAGTGCCCTCACAGGGGCAACACTGGCCGGAATTGCACGCGATATGGATGTACGCCCAATCGCAGCCGCCATGATGCAGGAAGCCATGAATGTCGGTGAGGTGCTGGGACTGCCCATGACCATGGGTGTTGAGGCACGAATTGATCTTGGTGCCGAACTCGGTGAATTCAAACCGTCAATCCTGCAGGATCTTGAGCGCGGTCGCCCGATGGAGATTGATGCACTGGTGACAGTTGTTGCTGAGCTTGGGGAAATTGCCTGCGTTCCCACCCCCACGATCAATACCCTATTGGCCCTGTTGCGAGGCCGCGCGCGCCTCGCAGGATTGTACTAGCCGCTATGGGTGCTGGCTGGCGCACAATCGCGACCCTCTTCGCCATGATGTTTGCCAGTCAACTGGCACTTACGATCTATCTGCCTTCTGTCCCGGACATTGCAACCGAGTTCGACGCGAGCCTCGGCCAGGTCCAGCTGATGATCCCGGCATATCTTGTCGCATTCGCCTTCATGCAGCTGGTCGCTGGCCCCCTCTCCGACGCGTTCGGGCGACGTCCTGTAATTCTGTCGGGGCTCGCTCTGTTTTTCTTCGCGAGTCTGGCCTGCGCCCTTTCCACTGATCTGTGGCAATTGCTTGGCGCTCGGTTTGTTCAGGCGGCGGGCGCCTGCACAACCATCGTGGTCGGCCGCGCCATTATCCGCGACACGAGCGAAGGGAAAAGCGCGGCACGCGCGATGTCCTACCTCGCCATGGCACTGGGCGTTGGCCCGGCAATGGCCCCATTCTTCGGAGGGCTCCTGCTGGAATTTTTTGACTGGCGGTCGAGCTTCTACGCCACGGCTGTCATGAGCGCGCTCGTACTGTTTTTCGCATTCCGCATTCTGTCCGAGACACTTCCCCTCGAAGCGCGACGACCACTTGGTCCCGGTGCATTGATCATGGGCTACCTCACTTTGCTCCGGCACCGAAAGTTCGTGGGCTACAGTCTGGCCATCGCTTTCGAAAGCGGCACGTTCCAAGTGTTCATCACCGCATCACCGATTGTTCTGATCACAGTGATGGGCGTGACACCGCAGCTCTTCGGCCTCTATGTGATGGTGATCCCCACCGGCTTCATTCTCGCCAGTTTCGTCTCCGGTCGTCTGGCAAACCGGGTCCCGCTGAATATGATCATTCTCGCGGGCTGCATCTTCGGCGTTACCGGAGGATTGATGCAGGCGTTTCTGGCCATTTCAGGACTGGCAACACCGCCCTTGATTGTGGCGTCGGTGTTCATCTCGAATTTCGGCACAGGGCTCGTCTTTGCCAACTGCTACGCCCAAGCTCTGAGTACGGTCACGCCATCCTTCGCCGGTGCGGCGTCTGCAATGGGTGGTTTCTTCCACCAGGGCTGGGCCTGCGTACTCTCCCTGCTTGTGGCAGGACTGGTGCACACATCTTCACTGCCTATGGGTATCGCGCAAACGGGCACGACTGTAGCAGCGTTATTGGTATTTGTGTTTGCTGTGCTGCTGGCCGGCCGCGTCACCCGATAAGGCCGCGGCCGGCAAAGCATCAGACTTTCGGTGACAAACCGGCAGCTCCGATGCCCGCGACGGCACAAGCTTCGTCATTGTCGGATGAGTCACCCGTCACACCAACAGCGCCTGCGACAAGACCCTCGTCATCAAGGATCAGGACACCACCCGCAACAGGGATAATGCGCCCGTTTGAGGCCGCAGCCAGAGCCACACCGAAATGCTCACGAGTCAAAATATCTGCCTCATTGGCACGGGAAGAACGGCCAATCGCCAGACCACCCCAGGCTTTGCCAAAGGCAATCTCGAACCGCAGAATACCACTCTTGTCTTCGCGCTGCATCGACACAAGATGTCCGCCATCGTCCAGTACGACGATCGTCAGCGGGCCAATGCCCATCTCACGCCCCTTGGCCTGACCGGCTGAGATGATGGTGTTTGCCTGTTCAAGTGTGACCTTAGCCATGTGGAATTACCCCGGTTTGCTGCTGTTTGAATAAGGCGCGCAGACTACCGAGACACCGAACCGAATGCCAGAGCGCTCAGCCCGGATTCAGGACGGTCATTTCAAAAAGACCCGCGCAATGAAGGCATCTGCGGATTTTTTTCGGCTACTCCGCTGCCTGCGCAGCACCCTTTTGATTGCTGTACGCCCCGGCAAGATAGTCTGCGAAGTAGGTTCCGTATTCCAACGGCTCATATTTGCGGGGGTTTTCTTCGGTACAGCAGCTTTCGACCGGAACAATCACGTCATCAAGATCGGGATTGAAGAAAAAGGCCAACGAATAGCGATCTGCGTCTGTTGCCGCGGTCACCCGATGGGGCGAGGCCAGAAAGCGATCATTCGACCAGCGCCGCAACATATTGCCCGAATTGACGATAACCCCCTTCTCCATGGTCGGATGGTCGACCCACTCACCATCGGGGGTTTTGATCTGCAGTCCAGGTTGATTGCTCTGGGGCAACATAGTCATAAATCCAGCATCCGTGTGCGAAGCGGAACCAAACTGAACGTCACGAAGGTCCCCCATGGCTGGATATTTGACCATCCGGACGACCACAGAGGGGTCCTTGAAATAGTCATCGAAATAGTCGGCCGGCATCTCAAGCGCACGCGCTATCACGGGCAACATTCGATAGCCAAGTTCGGTCATCATGCTGTGAAAATACATCTGGGATTCCCGGAAGCCCGGGGCAATCGCCGGGTCGGGCCAACGGTTCATACTGCGGAATCTCTCTCCCGACAGAACTTTAGGGTCGTCGGGCGCACGATCCTGATAGTAGGTCAAATTCTCCATCGCATTGGTTTTCAGGCCCTTCGTGCCATCGACAGAACTATTCTTGTTCAACGACAGCCCCACCGGGACATAGCCGCTTTGATGCTCATCGACCTTCAACTTCATTTTCTCGTCATGGGGCAGG
>JABJAG010000122.1 GCA_018666195.1 Alphaproteobacteria bacterium | reverse complement strand
TCACCACCCTTCAGATCAATCGCCACTTTCAGTCCGATGGCATCCGAGACATCACGCTCCAGAGCAATCGTGTCTGCGCTTTTACCCGGCGATGCTTTCTTTGCGTGTCTGGATTTAGGTGAACCAACCGAAACTCGGCTCTCAATATCGCGTACGGTAAGTCCGGCACTGGCAATTTCGCGCGCCAGCATCACAGCATCTTCCCGCCCGACAAGTGCGCGCGCATGACCCGCGGTCAACAGACCCTTGTCGACCATCGACCGCACTTCTTCCGGCAAGGTCAGAAGCCGGAGTGTGTTGGCCACGTGGCTTCGGCTTTTCCCGACGACTTTGGCCAAGGCGTCCTGCGTGTGTGTAAATTCATCGATCAGGCGCTGATAGGCCTCTGCCTCTTCGATGGCAGAAAGATCAGCGCGCTGAATATTCTCGATCAGCGCAATCTCAAGCGCTTCCTGATCCGTTAATTCCCGAACGACGACCGGTACATTGTGCAATTGGGCACGTTGTGCGGCGCGCCAGCGACGTTCACCGGCGATGATCTCGTAAACATCGGCCTGTACGGGATCGCGCCGCACGAGGATCGGCTGCAGGACCCCCTTTGAACGAACGGATTCAACAAGGGCGTTCAGTTCTTCTTCGTCAAAATTTGTGCGCGGCTGAAACTGTCCCGGCTGCAATTGTTCAATCGGAAGTTCGCGCGGTGACTTGGAACGATCGAGCTCCTGATAATCCTCTTCGTCATCGCCCAGAAGCGCCGACAATCCGCGACCCAGGCGACGGCGTGATGACGTGTCGTTCATTGTGCGGCCTTCCCGATCGGTCCGGCGCCCTCACGGCGCAACATCTCTGCGGCCAGTTTGGCATAGGCCTGAGATCCGGCGCAGGCCAGATCATAAACCAGCGCGGGCATGCCATAGGACGGCGCTTCGGAAAGTCTCACATTGCGCGGGATCACCGTGCGATAGACCCGGTCCCCGAAATACTCTCGCACTTCGGCTTCGACAGAACGACACAGATTGTTGCGCCCGTCATGCATGGTCAGCACGATTCCCTGAATATCGAGATCTTCATTGTATGCGCGGCGAATTCGCTCAATGGATTTCATCAATCGGGTCATGCCTTCCAATGCGAAATATTCGCACTGCAGCGGTACCAGCACGGAATCCGCGGCCACCAGTGCATTGATCGTCAACAAACCAAGGGCCGGTGGGCAGTCCGTCAGAATGTAGTCGTACTTTCCCAGGACCGGCGCCAGTGCGTTGTTGAGCCGGGCCTCGCGATGCTCAATGTCGATCAACTCGATTTCTGCGCCCGCCAGGTCGGCCGAGGCAGGCACCACATCAAGTCCTGGAATATTGGACGCACAAATCACCTGGGTCAGATCTGCACCGCCAATCAGGACGTCATACACATCTGTCTCGTATTCTGAGACACCAAGGCCGGTAGAGGCGTTTCCCTGAGGATCGAGGTCCACCACCAGCACGCGCTGACCACAGGCTGCCAAGCCCGTTGCCAAGTTGATGGCCGTGGTCGTTTTGCCTACCCCGCCCTTCTGATTGGCAATCGCAATAATGCGGGTGCCATGGTGGATGGTTTCCGGTTGGCCGATCTCGGGATTGTTGATCAGGACGTTCCGGAGCTGTGCTTTCGGTTTATCATCATACGACACGATCAGGATTCCTTATTTCCAGGATCACACCGCGTGGGTCCGCCACGCTCGGGTGTTGATTCAGTTCCATGGTCCAGTTTGCCCGGGCCAGGTCAAGTTCGTCCGCGACCTGTGCGCCTTTCATGAAAAGGCATTTACCTTCACCGCCCAGCAGCGGCCGCGCGAGTTCCAACAAGCGGGTCACCGGTGCCAGCGCTCGGGCAACGATCAGGCCAAAGCCGGCATGGTCAATCGCCTCTACGCGGCCCTCATGAATTTCGGCCGGCGCATCCGTCACACGCCGTACCTCACGCAGGAACGCGCATTTCCGAGAGTCTGACTCAGCCAGCACAAACGGCGTATCGCAGGCAATTGCCAACACCATGCCAGGAAACCCCGCACCACTGCCCATGTCGAGCGCCGGCTGCCCAGGCTCCACCCATTGGGACAACTGCAGGGAATCGAGAAAATGCCGACGCCACACATCCGCAAGAGTTGTGCGCGAAACCAGATTGATCCGTTTCTGCCAATGCTGGAGTAAGTCTTCGTAGGCCTCAAATCGGGCCAATGTTTCACGTGAAACATCAGTGGTACGACCAAATTCCGCAGCCGACAATGTCGTTGTGCTGACCATGCATACCCTATAGCAGGCAATGGCCGGGCGGCCAACCACAATATGTAGTAATCAGGCGACGTTTGAGGTATTTCGCGGGGCCCGCCGGACATGCCTTAAAAGCACGACCAAAGCGGCCGGTGTCATACCCGGAATACGACCAGCCTGGCCCAGAGTTTCCGGTTTGAGCTGCTCAAGCTTCTGGCAAGCCTCGTTCGACAAGCCCGGTATGGCCCGATAGTCCAGGTCCTGGGGCAATTGCAGGTTCTCATCCCGACGATACGCTTCGACGTCTGCTGACTGTCGATTCAGGTAATGGGCGTATTTGGCCTCGATCTCCAGAGTGGCCCGGACCGGCGCGGCAATATCGGAAAGCTCCGGCCAGACATCCACCAGACCATCGAAATTCACATTCGGGAACGCGAGCAATTCAAAGGCGGAGCGTTTGATCCCATCCTGATTGATCTTGATATCATGACGCGCCAGCGCATTCGGAGATTGTGTCACGTCATCAAGCCGAGAGCGCGCAGCCACAAGTGCGGCAGACTTCGCTTCAAACACCTGTGCACGATCAGGCCCGACACACCCGAGCGCCACCCCTTCCCGGGTCAACCGCTGGTCCGCATTGTCCGCCCTTAGCAACAAACGATACTCGGCTCTGGACGTGAACATCCGATAGGGTTCATCCGCGCCGCGGGTCACCAGATCATCAATCATCACCCCGATATATGAGGTGGCGCGATCCGGGTTGAACCGACGCTCCCCGCCAGAGGCCATGTGCGCTGCGTTAATCCCAGCCACGAGGCCCTGTCCAGCGGCCTCTTCGTACCCTGTCGTTCCGTTGATTTGACCGGCCAGAAAAAGCCCGGATATACGACGCGTTTCAAGAGTTCGAAACAATTCTCGTGGATCCACAAAGTCATACTCGATCGCATATCCCGGCTGGATCATGCGTGCTTTATCAAGTCCGGGAATCTGTTTCAAAAGACCCAACTGCACGTCTTCTGGCAGTGACGTGGAGATCCCGTTGGGATAGACCGTATCGTCATCCAGCCCCTCAGGCTCCAGGAAGATCTGGTGCCGGGTCTTGTCTGCAAACCGCACCACCTTGTCTTCGATTGACGGGCAGTATCGCGGGCCCCCACTCTCAATCTGTCCCGAATAAATTGGCGCGCGATCAAGATTGGCCCGGATCAGATCATGGACTGCCGCATTGGTATGCGTGATGTGGCAATCAATTTGCGGTGTCGTGATCTTGTCTGTCATGTAAGAGAACGGGATCGGCGGGCTATCTCCCGGCTGGCGTTCCAGTTGGTCCCAGGCAATGGTCCGTCCATCAAGCCGCGGCGGCGTCCCGGTCTTCAAACGGCCCAGCGCGAAACCCCGCGCCATCAACGTATCCGAAAGACCCAGCGCTGGAGCTTCACCCATTCGGCCAGCCGGATACTGGGTTTCCCCAATATGGATCATGCCGCGCAGGAAGGTACCCGTCGTCAGAACTACCGTTCCGGCGCTTATCTCACGACCATCCAAAAGGACCACACCGGTCACCTGATCGTCCGCGGACAAAGAAAGGTCCTGAACGCCTGCTTCAAGGATATCCAGATTGAGCTGCTCTGCCAAAAGCGCCTGAACGGCCTGGCGGTAGAGCTTTCTATCGGCCTGGGCCCGCGGGCCCCACACAGCGGGGCCCTTGCTCTTGTTGAGCATGCGGAATTGAATACCGCCGCGATCAATAGCGCGCGCCATAACCCCATCAAGAGCATCAATCTCCCGAACGAGGTGGCCCTTACCCAACCCGCCAATGGCAGGATTGCAGGACATCTCACCGATCTTGTCAGCCTTGTGGGTCACCAGCAACGTCGCTGCCCCAACGCGCGCAGCGGCCGCCGCAGCTTCACAGCCGGCGTGACCTCCGCCGATTACAATCACATCGTATGTCTTATCCAGATCTATCATATCGCGCGGTATGTAAGGCCTCCCGGGAGCCCTGTCAAAACTGTCGTTCTGTTAGATCGACCACTGAGTGTTTCACGTGAAACATTGACTATTTTCCAATACAAAAATCCCGGAACACCGTGTCCAGGATGTCATCGATATCAACACGACCGGTAATTCGCCCCAAAGCCCTGGCAGCCAGCCGTATATCCTCTGCTGCCAATTCCGGCAGTGCAGCTGCTTCGGCACGATCAAGCGCTGTTACAGTTTCCTGCAATGCCTCCCGGTGCCGCTGCCGCGTGGGAACGGGTCCTTCATAGGCCGAAAGCCGCTTTTCAACGGTTTTTGTGATGTCCGCAACCAGTTCTTCAATACCGTCACCGGTTTTTGCTGACACGAGCCGAATATCCGTGACCGCAGAGCCATCGAAGATGCCGGACGGAACGGGTGCAAGATCACTTTTGTTTACCACTACCAAGGTATGACTATCGATCAATGACCGTAAACGATCGGGAAGGATGCCCACTGTCGCATCAATCACCACGATCTTTAGCGCTGCGCGTTTGGCTTCTTGTTCTGCCCGCCGCACACCCTCTGCTTCTATTTGATCGTTAGAATCCCGGATTCCTGCGGTATCCGAGATGGATACCGCGTATCCAGCCAGGTTCATCTGGACCTCAATCACATCCCGGGTGGTCCCTGCCACCTCAGAAACAATCGCCACATCACGCCGTGAGAGCAAATTCATCAGACTAGATTTCCCGGCATTCGGTGCACCAAGAATGGAAATAGGAAACCCACTACGAATTTGTTCACCCAGTAGTGACGTATGACTATGGTCTTTAACCCGTTGTTTAATTGCTATAATTTTATTTAAAACCTGTCTTTGTAGTGCCTCTGGTAGTTCCTCATCCGAGAAGTCAATTTCAGCTTCAGCATAGCCCAGAAGGTCAATCAGCTCTGATCGCCAGGCTTCATAGAGATCGGCCAGTCCGCCGTCGTACTGACGTAGTGCAAGTTTTCTCTGTTCATCGGTCCGGGCCGCAACAAGATCACCAACGGCTTCAGCACCCGTCAGATCGAGTTTGCCGTTTTCAAACGCGCGCCGGGTAAATTCACCATTTTCCGCCATCCGGGCCAATTCGGTCTGCTGGAGAGCACTCAGGACGGCGGCAAGAACAGCCTCCCCACCATGGATATGCAATTCAGCGACATCCTCGCCTGTGAAGCTCCCTGGGCCGGGAAACCGCAAAACCAGCGCCTGGTCCAGAATATCGGCGCTGATTGGACACAATATATTGTGCAACGCAGCATACCGTGGCGCCGGCAGAGGCGCCACGCCCAGCGCGGTCAGGACCGCATCCACACCGGGCCCAGAAATGCGGACCACAGCGACACCCCCCACGCCCGCCCCGCTGGACAGGGCGTAGATCGTCTCCGCCACAATATTGGTGTCACCATCCACTGGTTCTATTTCTTCGGCTTGCCGCTGACGTCGGGCATGGCAGCCCAGAATGCGTTCTGAAACTGCTCCCAGCCCTCACCCGCCGATGGTGGCGTCAAGCCGCCTGGCATCCACGCCTTCATCAAACTCTGGGGATCCATGTTGGACATCGCCTCGAGTGCCTGGCGCTGCCATTCATCCACAACCGCTTCCTGTGCGGCCGAGACATCAGGCAAACCCATGAATGTGCGTGCCTCTTCGGGCGTGCAATCAATGTTGATTGTAACCTTCATCGTGAAACCTTTCTGCGCGGCACCTGTGCCTGTCTATGCGCCCGCTGCGCTGACGTTGTAGATTGAACCGCGACATTCAAACCGATCAGGCCAAATCATGACCCGTAATTTTCTGGCCGACGAAACCAGTCCCTATCTTCTGCAACACGCTGACAATCCCGTCCACTGGTATCCGTGGGGCGATGCAGCCCTGTCGCGCGCTCAGGCCGAAGACAAACCGATCCTGTTGTCGATCGGCTACGCTGCCTGTCACTGGTGCCATGTCATGGCTCATGAAAGCTTCGAGGACGAGGACACCGCGGCGGTCATGAACCGCCTGTTCATCAATATCAAGGTTGATCGTGAAGAACGCCCCGATCTGGACGCCATCTATCAGTCAGCTTTATCCCTGATGGGAGAGCAGGGCGGGTGGCCACTGACGATGTTTTGCACACCCGATGGCAAGCCATTCTGGGGCGGCACGTATTTCCCGCCACGCCCCGGCTTCGGGCGACCGGGCTTTCCCGACCTGGTTGAACATATCGACAAGATCTATCGCACCGAACAGGACAAAGTCGCCATAAATACCCGCGCGATTGTCGATGCCATCAACGACATGTCCCGCCCGGAACCCGGGGATATCCCGGCACCGCATATGATCACGATGATCGCCAACCGCCTAACCGAAGAGATCGACCAGACCCATGGTGGATTCGGGACGGCGCCCAAATTCCCCCAGTGTTCGGTTCTGAAAATGATGTGGGCCTACGGGGACGCGAAAACCCGCGATGCTGTCAGCCTGACCCTCGACCGTATGTCGCAGGGTGGTATCTACGATCACCTCGGCGGCGGTTTTGCCCGCTATTCCACCGACCCGGTTTGGCTGGCCCCGCATTTTGAAAAGATGCTCTACGACAATTCCCAGATGATCGAGCTCTGCACGTTGGCATGGCGCGCCACCGCCGCACCGCTCTATGCGGCCCGCGTGGAAGAGACCATCGACTGGCTGGAAAAAGAGATGACCCATCCGGAGGGTGGTTTCTTCTCCACCCTGGATGCAGATTCCGAGGGCGTCGAAGGCAAGTTCTATGTCTGGGATGAAACCGAGATCAAATCCATCCTCGGAGAGGACTTTGCCTTCTTTGCCGCAACCTACGATATCCAGCCAGGCGGTAACTGGGAGGGTCGCACGATCCTCAACCGAACCGGTGACCCCCAATGGAAAGACCCGGACACCGAACAACGCCTGACGGAACTCCGCGCAAAGCTCCTGTCAGCCCGCGCGACACGCATCCGGCCTGCGCTGGATGACAAAATTCTCACCGACTGGAATGGTCTGATGGTCGCCGCTTTGGTCGAAGCCGCCATGACCTTCGAGAGACCCGAATGGCTGGCTGCCGCACAAAAGGCCTATTCCTTTGTCCGCCAGAACATGGTCATCAATCCGGATTTCGAACTGCTCCACAGCTGGCGCAACAATGATGCCCGGCATCATGCCACGCTGGACGATTATGCCGCCCTGGCCCGCGCCGCTCTCGCTTTGCACGAAGCCACGGATGACCCTGCGGCACTATCCGATGCCGTGGCCTTGGTCGCCTATATGGATAGTCATTTCGTCAGCGATGACGGCGCGTACTTCTTCACTGATGACAAAGCCACAGATGTCATCACCCGCACCAAAACCGGGTTCGATAATGCGACCCCCGCCGGCAATGGGATCGCCGCAGAGGTTCTGGTACGGCTTTTCTTTCTTACCGGTGAACCCCACTATCAAGACCGCGCCGAAGCCATACTCAAGGCCTTTGCCGGGGAAATTACCAAAAACGCTTTCGGCTACGGCACCTTGCTCGTGGCCGCCGGACAACTGGCCAAAGCCGTTCAGGTCGCCATCATCGGTGACCCCGCAGACTCCCGAACACAGTCACTGCGCGCAGCAGCCTATCGCGGCGCAACCCCCATTCGCATCGTCACTCTTGTACCGCCGGACGCAACGCTTCCTGACACCCACCCGGCTTTCGGGAAAACCACCATCGACGGCGCACCTGCCGCCTATATCTGTCGCGGGCAGGTTTGTTCGTTGCCGGTCCTCGAACCCGGACTCCTGATCAACGAGCTATCACGATGAACGAAATCGCATTCTGCACCATGAACTCCCCGATCGGTCCTCTCGCCATACGCACACGTGGTGAGGCCATCACAGCGCTTGACTGGGTGACAACGGAAACCTCTCCGGCCACCACACCACTGCAGGAAAAGTCACTCCGCCAGCTCGCCGCCTATTTTGCCGGCGATCTGCAGGCCTTCGATCTACCTCTCGCGCCGGACGGCACCCCTCATCAGAAAAAGGTCTGGGCCGAAATGTCGAAAATTCCTTTTGGTGATCTGCGCACCTATGGCGATCTGGCCAAAAGCATCGGGTCAGGCGCGCAGGCCGTCGGCACCGCCTGCGGCAAGAACCCCATCCCGATTATCGTACCCTGCCACAGGATCATTGCAGCGGGAGGCGGAATCGGTGGCTATTCCGGGCGCGGCGGCGTTGCCACCAAACAATTCCTGCTGGCTCTTGAAGGCGCAGAACCCGGCCAGTAGGCTCACGCCAACACACAATCACGAATATCTTTTCAAGGGGAAGTCGCATGGTCCACGCAATCCGTTTTTACGAGCCCGGCGGTCCGGACGTCATGAAGTGGGAAGAGGTCGAAGTGGGCGATCCCGGACCCGGTGAGATCCGCGTCAAACACACAGCGGCCGGCCTGAACTTTATTGATATTTATCTTCGATCCGGCGCCCGCCCTGTGCCCATGCCAAACGGTCTGGGCCTGGAGGGTGCGGGCAAAATTGTCGCCATCGGTGATGGCGTCACCGATCTCGCCGTGGGCGATCGCGTTGGTTACGCCGATCTGCCGCTCGGGGCCTATGCCGAAGAACGCGTGATGCCCGCAAAAATCGCGGTGAAACTTCCCGACGGTATTTCCGACGAACAGGCCGCCGGCATGATGCTCAAGGGCATGACCGTGCAGTTCCTGATCAAGTCATGCTTTCCAGTCGAAAAAGGTTCAACCGTGCTCTGGCACGCCGCAGCCGGCGGCGTCGGGCTGATCGCCTGTCAGTGGCTCAACCATCTGGGCGTGAACGTCATCGGAACGGTTGGCAGCACCGATAAGGGAGAGCTCGCCAAAGCCCATGGTTGCCATCACATCATCAACTACAATGAAGAAGACTTCGTTGAACGAGTGAACGAGATCACCGATGGTGCGGGCGTACCCGTGGTCTATGACAGTGTTGGCAAGGACACGCTGCGTGGCTCCATGAAATGCCTGCAGCGCCGCGGTTACCTCATCACCTTTGGCAACGCGTCGGGTGCGCCCGAGCCGGTGGCGCCGGGCGAATTGTCCGAACATGGTTCGATCTATCTGGCCCGCCCGATGCTGTTTGATTTCATTGCCGAACGTGAAGAGCTGCTGGCCTGCGCCGGTGATCTGTTCGACGTCGTCTCATCAGGTGCGGTGAAAATCGAAATCAACCAGACTTACCCGCTGTCCGAAACTGCCCAGGCCCATAAGGACCTGGTCGCCCGCAAGACAACGGGTTCAACGATCCTGCTGGCGTGATGATTATTTCAACAGCGTTCGCACAAGACATACCGGGTGGCTTTGGCCCAACAAGCTTCACACCCTGGATTTTGCTAGTCCTGGGAGTAGGTATCGGCATCTATGTCGCTAAACGACGTAAGAAGTAGCGGGAAGCCGCCCGGGTAAGAGACAGGATACCCGGATCAAGTCAGGTCAATCGAGCAATGACCTTAACAACCCCGCATTCGTTGGATCGGCCGCGAGTTCGCCGCGTTCGATCTGGTGGGCGATCTCGACAAGGCGTGTGTTGATCGGGGTTTCACCGCCAAGCCGCGCCGCTTCGGCCACAACAAGCCCGTTGATGTCGTCCACCTCGGCGCGGCGGCCCTTGGTCCAGTCCTGTAGCGTAGTCACCTTGGTGTCGGGCAGAGTCCAGTGGGTCAGGACCGCATCAAGCAGCACGGTGGCATAGTGGTCCGGATCGTTTTCCTCGATGCGCGTGTTTCCAAAGATCGGCACCAGCTCATGACCCAGCGCCAACCCGGTGCGCACGGCTTCGCGGCCCGACGCCATCATCAGTTCACCCATGCCCGGGATTTTTATAGCCTCGGCCAGCGGTAGATTGAGAATTGAGGACGGCAGAAACTCCGCCGCATTGACCACCAGCTTCATCCATTTAGCCGACCGAATGTCGTCGCGAATTTCAACGGCTCCAGCATGGCGCAAGATCTCGGCGACTTCAGCTTCCCGCCCCAGTGTGGCTTCATCATAGGCACCGATCCCGAACCAGGTGCCCTCTGACCCGGTCTGTCGGATCACCACACCCGGCTCATACATCCCCGCGGCGACTTCGATCACCGCACCAAGGGTTCTTTCGGGGGCCATGATGGACGCCACATCCTCCATGGTCATCCCGTTCTGCAGGCCGACGACCAGGCCATCTTCAGCGACCAGCGGCTTGATCAGCTCGCACGCCCAGCGTGTGTCATAGGCTTTGACACCAAGCAGGACGATATCGAAGGGATCGGTCAACTCCGCGACCTCACACATATGGACCGCGCGGACCTTTGTGGTCACCGTCTGTTCGGGCATTTCCACACGCAACCCATTGGCGGCCATCACATCCACATGGGCCGGCCACTGCTCAATGAAGGTGACGTCCAGCCCGGCATTGATCATATCCGCACCAAACGCAGCACCATTGGCGCCCGTGCCCAGAACGGCGATCCGCTTGTCACTCATTCGACGACGTCCTGATAATTGTTCGCGGCACTCATGCGGGAACTATCACCCGAATAAGCCCGCAATGACAAACGACAGAGATACCCGGATCAAGTCCGGGCATGACGCAGGCAGATGCTGAAACGAAAACGCCCCGCTCGAGGGCGGGGCGCTGTCTTTGAATTCGTGTGAGAATCGCTACTGATTCATTGTGTCGTAGAAGTCGTCGTTGTTCTTGGTCGACTTCATCTTGCCGAGCAGGAACTCCATGCCATCGACGACACCCATCGGATTGAGGATGCGACGCAGGACCCACATCTTCGAGAGCGTGCCCTTGTCCACCAGCAACTCCTCTTTTCGAGTGCCGGACTTGGTGATGTCGATGGACGGCCAGGTACGCTTATCGGACAGCTTGCGGTCGAGGACGATCTCCGAGTTACCAGTGCCCTTGAACTCTTCGAAGATGACCTCGTCCATGCGCGATCCGGTTTCGATCAGCGCGGTGGAAATGATGGTCAGCGAACCACCTTCCTCAATGTTACGTGCCGCACCGAAGAAACGTTTCGGGCGCTGGAGCGCATTGGCATCCACGCCGCCAGTCAGCACTTTTCCCGAAGACGGCACGACCGTGTTGTAGGCGCGCGCCAGACGGGTGATCGAATCCAGCAGGATCACCACATCGCGTTTGTGTTCCACCAGTCGCTTGGCCTTGTTGATCACCATTTCGGCGACCTGCACATGGCGGGTGGCCGGTTCATCAAAGGTGGAGGAGATCACCTCGCCACGCACCGTGCGCTGCATGTCGGTGACTTCTTCAGGCCGTTCATCGATCAACAGAACGATCAGATAGATATCCGGGTGGTTGGCCATGATCGCCTTGGCGATATTCTGCATCATGACCGTCTTACCGGTTCGTGGCGGTGCCACCAGCAGCGCGCGCTGACCCATACCCATCGGCGAGACGATGTCGATCACCCGAAGGGACGGATCCTTGAACTCGGGATCCTCTATCTCCAGCTTGATCTTCCGTTCCGGATAGAGTGGGGTCAGATTGTCGAAATTCACCCGGTGGCGTGTGACGTCCACATCATCGAAATTGACCTTGTTGACCTTCACCAGCGCAAAGTAGCGCTCGCCATCCTTGGGAGAGCGAATTTCGCCCTCGACCGTATCCCCGGTGCGCAGCGCAAAACGGCGAACCTGATTGGGGGTGACGTAAATATCATCAGGGCCGGGCAGATAGTTTGATTCCGGAGAGCGCAGGAAGCCGAAACCGTCCTGCAACACTTCAAGAACACCGATGCCATAGATCGGCACACCGTCTTCGGCCAAAGCCTTAAGAATGGCGAACATCAAATCCTGAGTGCGGAAATTGCTCGCACCCTCGATTTCGAGTTCTTCGGCAAATATCAGAAGGTCAGCGGGTGACTTCTGTTTGAGTTGTTTGAGATCCATTGGTTCCATAGTGGAAACCTGTCCTGTTCTGGAAATATAAATACGACACGGCGGACGCCTGTCGTCGGATGTGGCTGCGGAACTTCGCGGCACGCCAACGCAGAGCGTTGGTAAAAGAAGAAGAAAATGCGGAAGGGTGAGCGATCGCTCTTGTTGTCTTTCTCGCAATTGCATTACGCACTTAGAGAGCGTGGTGCGTCAAGTCAATCCTGATGGCAAAAGTTCAAGCCCACAAACCCTAGAAAGGTCGAGCGATCACCATGATGACAATGATGATCAGAAAAACGGTCGGCACCTCATTCGCCAAACGAAAGGTCTTGGCAGGCCGTGTGTTCGTGTCTGCCTCAAAATCCTTGCGCCATTTGCCAAAGACATGATGCGCGATGGTCATTCCGAGTATGGCCGCCAGCTTGATCCAGATCCACGCAGCACCCCAATCCACAACACCAGGCGTACCCAGCAGCAGCACACCAAACACAAATGTCAGGATCATTGCCGGATTCATGATCGCGCGCAGCAATCGGCGCTCCATCACCTTGAAGGTCTCTGACATCTCCGAACCAGGTTTGGCGTCCGCGTGATAAACGAACAGCCGTGGCAGATAGAGCATCCCGGCCATCCACGCGATGACAGAAATGATATGCAGGGATTTGATCCAGGGATAGGCCATGTTCAGTATTTCACCCATGATCGCCTCCTAAGCCACTGCCTGCATAGGACATTGCGACCAACCGACTGGGCAAATGCGTTCGCCTGTGTTGCTACAAAGCGCACAACCGCCAGC
>JABJAG010000121.1 GCA_018666195.1 Alphaproteobacteria bacterium | reverse complement strand
TGAAGGACGCCCACGGGCTGATCCCGGGACTGGCGGTGGTGCTGGTGGGAGAAGACCCGGCCAGCCAGGTTTATGTGCGCAACAAGGGCAAAGCCGCCGAGGCGGCCGGGATTTCCGCCCGGGATCATCGACTGGATGCCAGCACCACCCAGGAAGAACTGCTCGCGCTTGTCGAAAGCCTGAACAATGACCCTGCGGTACACGGCATTCTGGTGCAGTTGCCCGTGCCTGATCAGATCGACCCCAATGCGGTGATCGACGCCATTGCGCCGGGCAAGGATGTCGACGGGTTTCATGTGATCAACACCGGGCGCCTCGCCACCGGCCAGATGGACGGGCCGGATGCAGCCATGGTGCCCTGCACACCGCTGGGCTGCCGGATGATGCTCGAAGACAGGCTTGGTGATCTCTCCGGACTCAACGCCGTCGTGCTGGGGCGGTCCAACATTGTCGGGAAACCGATGGCCGCATTGCTGACCCAGGCCAGTTGCACCGTGACCATTGCCCATTCGCGCACAAAAGACCTCGAAGAGGTCTGCCGTCAGGCCGATATTCTCGTCGCCGCCGTGGGGCGCCCGCAAATGGTCCAAGGAGACTGGATCAAACCGGGAGCGGCCGTCATCGATGTGGGCATCAACCGGATTGATGCACCGACGGATGACGACCCGGACAAAACACGGCTCGTTGGTGATGTGGATTTTGACAGTGCCGTCAAAGTGGCCGGCGCGATCACACCGGTGCCCGGCGGCGTCGGCCCCATGACCATCGCCTGCCTGCTGGCAAACACCGTCACAGCAGCGTGCCGCCAGAACGGCATCGAACCGCCGAAGTTCTAGCTTTCGGTCGGCTTAACCGCGTCGTCAGAGCCGTCTGAAACGCCCGTTTCCGCAGAGGCGGACATTTCCCCGGCCAGCAGCCGGTAGCGCACCACACCCTTGGCATGAGCCGGATCATCCACCGGCTTGCCCTTGCGCAACAGCTCGATACGGCCCGCGCGGGCAAGATGGATCGCCTGCTGCTTCACCGCTGGCAGGTATTTCCGCCAGAGATCATTGGGGTCTTTTGGCGTGCGCTTTTGTTCAGCAACAGCGCGCGCCACCTGTTCGGGTGCAATCGAAGCGCCAGGCTTGCCAGCATCCAGTTCGGCCATGATGGCCAGAACGATAGGGTCTTGTGTGTCAGTCATGCGGGCGACATAGCACGTCCGGAGCGGGTGGACGACTCCCCATCATCCACGGATAATTCGATTCTATCGGAGGGAAACATGATCGGTGGTCTGAACGCCCTGTTTGCTGCAACCGTGTTGTTTGTCGGCGGACATTTTCTGCTGTCGAGCCTGCCCGTACGAATGGCCCTTGTCGGCAAGCTTGGTGAGACCCGCTTCCTGACCTTCTATTCCGTCGCGATGGTTGCGGTCTTTGTCTGGATGATCCTGGCATTCATCAACACCCCGGCAGATACCATGTGGTCGACGCCCCCCGCCCTGCTCTGGCTTCCAGCCGTCGCAATGCCAATCGCCATTTTTCTGATCGTCTGTGGGCTCAGCACACCTTCCCCCACCCTGGCCGGAACCAAGCTCGATGAGCCCGGCAGCGATCTGACGCGGGGCATCATGCGGGTCACACGTCACCCGTTCCTCAACGGCATGTCGCTCTGGGCCCTTGTCCATCTGATCGTAAATGGCGACACCCGGTCGATCGTGTTGTTCACCGGTATGCTGATTTTGACCGTGGGTGGGATGTGGCACATCGACAAGCGGCGGGAGTTTCACTACGGCGCGGATTGGGGCCCGGTTCTGCTGACCACCAGCGCGGTCCCCTTCGGGGCGCTGCTGACCCGACGCACCACCATGGACTGGGCTGGAATCGGCTGGTGGCGCCTGCTGCTCAGCGTAGCGATCTATCTCGCCCTCGTCGCGGCGCACCCGTTCGTGATTGGCCAGCCTGCCTGGCCCGGCCTGGGTTAAAGCAGACTATTCCGGCAGCCCGGCGAGCCGAAGAGCATCGGTGATCCGCCCTTGAGAATTCCACCGGGACACCGTCACCCATCGTTTTGACGACACGCCCATGATGAATTTCAACTTCAGGTGTCAGCGTTTGTGCAAAAAGCGCATTGAATCGGCGGCGTGAGCCCTCCTCATCAACCCCCATGAGACGGCCATCCCCCATGACGTCAGCGGAAAGAATCGCTGCCAGTCGTCGTTGCGGTTCAGCGTGTGTCATGATGTTTGAGATCAGCAAGCAGACGCAACGATCAAACTCGCCTAGTCCCGCAGGGCTTTTGCCAGTCGCAAGCGCAACGCCTGAAGCTTGATGAAGCCCGCGGCATCGCGCTGGTCATAGACCTGATCATCTTCGAAGGTCACATGGTCGAGTGAATAGAGGCTCTGTTCCGACTTGCGGCCAACAACCGTTGCCATGCCCTTGTAAAGCTTGATCCGAACCGTGCCGGAGACACGCTCCTGGCTCTTGTCGATCGCGGCCTGAATCATCTCGCGTTCGGGCGCAAACCAGAAGCCGTTATACACAAGCTTGGCGTAGCGCGGCATCAGCTCGTCCTTGAGATGCATCGCCTCACGGTCCAGCGTGATTGATTCCATCCCCCGATGCGCCGCCAGCAACACGGTGCCGCCCGGTGTCTCATAAACGCCACGGGACTTCATACCGACGAACCGGTTTTCCACCAGGTCCAGTCGGCCAATACCGTTGGCACCCCCAAGCTCGTTCAGCCTGGTCAGCAGCATGGCGGGCGAGAGGCGCTCACCATCAATAGCGACGGGGTCACCCTGTTCGAAATCCATCTCGATATAGGTCGGCTTGTCGGGAGCATCTTCTGGCGAAACCGAACGGGAATAGATGTATTCCTCGGCTTCCACCCACGGGTCCTCAAGCACTTTACCTTCGGCAGAGATGTGCAGCAGGTTCGCATCCACGGAGAATGGCGCTTCACCGCGCTTGTCCTTGGCAATCGGAATCTGATGCTTTTCGGCGAAATCGAGCAGCTTGGTCCGCGAGGTCAGATCCCATTCGCGCCAGGGGGCAATCACCGTGATATCCGGATCAAGTGCGTAGTAACCCAGTTCGAAACGAACCTGATCGTTTCCCTTGCCGGTCGCGCCATGTGATACGGCATCAGCACCCGTTTCGTGAGCAATCTCTATCTGCCGCTTGGCAATCAGCGGCCGGGCAATTGATGTACCCAGCAGGTACACGCCCTCATAGACCGCATTGGCGCGAAACATCGGGAAGACATAGTCGCGGACGAACTCTTCGCGAAGATCCTCGATATAGATTTCCTTGACGCCGAACATCTCGGCTTTTGCCCGTGCCGGCTCCAGCTCTTCGCCCTGACCGAGATCGGCGGTGAACGTCACGATCTCACAGCCATAGGTCTCCTCAAGCCATTTGAGGATTACCGAAGTATCGAGGCCACCTGAATAGGCAAGCACAACTTTCTTTACGTCGCCCGACGTCATGGCATTGTTCCGTTCGTTCTGGAAAATCGCGCGGAGTATAGTCGTGCGCGCCGTGGGGGCAACCCGCGAACGCGTGGTTAAAACGGCCACCAGGGCAGCACAATCCTGACCCCGGCCAAAGCGGCCCAGACCATAGCCAGACCGGCAAATGCAATTGGCAGTCCGGTCACCACAGCCACGAACGATAATACGGTCCGCAAAGCGCGGCTTGTTTTGTTGGAGCGTTGTACAGGAAGAGATGGCAAGCGGGTGCGGAATCGCGATGGCAATCCCATCAGCGCCAAGACACCGCCGAAAATCGCGACGGCCAGTCCCAGTATAAAATCATCAATCATCGGCCCGGTCCCGCTATGCGTGATACCTCCGAACCTTGAGCGATGCGTCCTCACTTCCCCTCCCGCAAAGGTAGTATGGGCAGGGAAATCTGGCAAGCGGAGACCGCAAGCCGTGAAGAATAGAGAGGCTTATTCCGCTGCGGCGCGGCGGGGACGTTCGCTGTCAGACTTCAATTGTCCGCATGCAGCCATAATGTCTTCACCGCGCGGCGTGCGCACTGGCGAAGGATAACCGGCATTTCGCACAATCTCGGCAAAGGCCTCGATCCGTTCGTCGGTCGAGCGGTCATAGGGCGCACCTGGCCACGGATTGAAGGGAATCAGGTTCACCTTCGCCGGAATGCCGGCAATGATCCGGACCAATTCGCGCGCATCCGCATCGCTGTCATTCACATCCCGCAGCATGACGTATTCAAATGTAATTCGTCGGGAATTGCGCAATCCGGGATAGTCGCGACAGGCTCCCAGAAGTTCGGCGATCGGATATTTCCGATTGATCGGCACGATCTCGTCGCGCAGCTCGTCCCGTGTGGCGTGGAGCGAAATGGCCAGGTTCACACCCAGCTCTTCGCCACAACGCCGGATCAGCGGTACAACGCCGGCTGTCGACAGGGTAATCCGGCGTCGCGAAATGGCGATCCCGGCATCGTCCATGACGATTTTCAGCGCCTTGGCCACATTGTCGAAATTGTAGAGCGGCTCTCCCATCCCCATCATCACGATGTTGGAGAGTTCGCGCTCATAGATCGTCGGGCGCTCTGCTGTGGGCCATTCACCCAGATGATCGCGGGCCAGCATGATCTGACCGACGATTTCCGCCGGACCCAGATTGCGGACAAGGCGCTGGGTGCCGGTGTGGCAAAACTGGCAATTCAGGGTGCAGCCCACCTGACTCGATACGCAAAGGGTACCGCGGTCACTTTCGGGAATGTGAACGCACTCAACCTCATTGCCGTCCCCGAGATTGAGCAGCCATTTATGGGTGCCGTCCGTCGAAGCCAGATCACGCGCGATCCCCGGGCGGGCAACAACAAACTGCTCTGCCAGCTTGGTTCGCAGCGGCTTGGAGATATTCGTCATGGCCTCGAAGTCGGTCACGCCACGGCCATAGACCCATTTGAACAATTGTTCAGCCCGAAACCGTGGCTCACCCAACTTGGCGAGTTCCACGGCCATATCCTCACGGTCCAATCCGATCAGATTGATTGGTGCGTCGCCATCCTCAGCAGGTGGGGCAAAGATATCCGGGTTCATAGGCATGGCGCTTCACATAGGCTGCGATGCACGGGAACGCAAGCAAAGCCGACGCGTCAGCTGTGCCCGCAAGCCTTCCCAATCGCTTTGTAGGCCGCACTTGTGCCCTTGAGGGAGTAGGAATCCGTCGTCAGGCTGTTGCGCTTCGAGGTTCCCTTGACCGTCATACGCGAACCTTTGCGCAAGGCGGCAACCAGGGCCTTGTCATCAGCCGGCTTGTAGGTCCAGGCGCTTTCTTCGCGCGTGAACAGGTTCCAGGAATTACCGCCCACGCGGATTTCAGCCTCTGAGCCATCCTTGAACGGGTAGCCGATATCAACCTGGACCACATCAAATTCTTTCTGATCCGGTCGATGCCAGACCAGGAAGAAAATCTCACCGCGGCGCGAGCGCAGGCTCGCCTCCTTCGGTTTGGAAACCATGTAGCAGAACCTGTTTCCGGCCGTGCCACGGGTATAGGCATCCCAGTCACTGAAATTACCAATGAGTTTGGCATCCTGCGCATGCGCAGTTTGCGGAACCGCAGCAGCCAGGCCGAGCCCCGCCGCAAACAACCAGAGGGAGAATGTTCTCGCGAATATCATGGGAGCAGTCCTAACAATTCTATCCGAGTCATGCCAAGCCACTCCGTGATCAAGGTCTTGTTATTGTTCGG
>JABJAG010000120.1 GCA_018666195.1 Alphaproteobacteria bacterium | reverse complement strand
GCCACGATGTCCCCTTCGTCTAGTGGCCTAGGACGCTGGCCTCTCACGCCGGAAACAGGGGTTCGACTCCCCTAGGGGATACCAATTTCAAGACGCGCCGGTCATCCGGCGCTTTTTTGTGTCTGGTGTGTGTGTCTTCGAGGTGGCGTCATGCTGCGAATGATGCATGCTTGCGGTCGGAGACACGAAACCGGGGATGCCGATATGACCGAACTCACCAATTCTGCACTCGAACGTCTGAAGGCCGACGAATTGTCGCTCGGCATCGGCATTCGCATCACCAATTCACCATCGATCGCGCGCACCATGGCAGTGGGCGGTTTTGACTGGCTGTTCATCGATCTGGAGCACGGCAATCTGGGGATCGAGTCCTGCGCGCATGTGTCCGTGGCTGGACTGGATGCCGGGATAGCACCGCTGGTGCGGGTGCCACCGGGGCAGTTCTGGATGGCGTCGCGGGCGCTCGAAGGTGGTGCGATGGGGATCGTGATGCCGAATGTGATGTCCGCAGATGAGGCCAAACAACTCGTTGATGTGGTCAAGTTCCCGCCGCTCGGTCACCGCAATGTGGGCGGCCCGCCGGTGCACACAGGACACACGCCGCGCAGCTATGATGCGTTTGCCGAGATGTACAACGCATCGAGTTTGGCTGTGGCGATGGTGGAGACCCCCGAAGCGATTGCCCAGGTGGATGCGATCGCAGCGGTCGAGGGGATCGATGTGGTGATGATCGGTTGCAACGATCTCTCAACCTCCATGGGAATTTCCGGCCAGACCGACGCGCCGCAGATCGTCGATGCATTCGAGAAGCTGACCGCGGCCTGCAAGACGCATGGCAAATGGGCCGGTATGGGCGGCATACCCAATGATGCGCACGCCCGGACCTATATCGATATGGGCGTGCGATTTGTGCTGGCCGGGGCCGAAACCGGCTTTATCGCGGCGGGTGCCAAGGCCCGCTCGGAAGGTCTGCGCAACCTGCAGCCGTAAGCCAGGATCGCTTGCCGGTCCGGGGTATGTGCGCGTGGCGGCACAGTTATGCCGTGAGCGGACGTATTCGGACCGGGCGCATTCGGTTAAGTTGCCTTCGTCTTTTGGCGGTTCTCGCCAGGTCTTCAGGATCCGATTGTGGCGTTGCATTATTTCGCGACGCCGGGGAGTGTGTACGTGGAACTTCTGCCTCCTGGCATGGATACGCTCGCAACGGGTTTGCTCGTGGCCATCAGCTTTGCCGGTGCATTCATCACAGCGGCGATGGGCATTGGCGGCGGCGTGATCATGATCGCGTTCATGGCGACCCTGATGCCGGCCCCGGCGGTGATCCCCGTGCATGGCGTTGTGCAGATCGGGGCCAACGCCACGCGCGCCGTTCTGCAGTGGACCCATATCGACTGGAAGACGTCGCTCTATTTTATCCTGGGCAGCGTGGTTGGCGTTTCGATCGGCGGCAGTATCGTCGTCACGCTGCCGACAGATATTCTGCGCGCAGGGCTGGGCCTTTTCATTCTCTACACCGTGTGGGGGCCCAAGCTGAAATTCGTCGCGAGTGGTTATCTGAGTGTGTCTCTGATCGGCCTGATCGCGAGTATCCTGACCATGTTCTTTGGCGCCACCGGGGTGTTCATCGCGGGGCTGCTTCAGCAACGGGGTTATGCGCCGCGTGAGTTTGTCGGCACGCACTCGATCTGCATGGGCGCGCAGCACATCTTGAAGATCATCGTCTTTGGATTTCTCGGCTTTGCATTTGTCGAATGGCTGGGTCTGATCGCCATGATGCTGATCGGCGGACTTGTGGGAACCGTGCTCGGAAGCCAGGTTTTGAACCGGCTGCCCAAGGCGATTTTCGCCAAAGTGCTGAAGGTCATTCTCACGCTTCTGGCGCTAAATCTCCTCGCCATGGCAGCCGGGCTCTATAGTCTGACCTGATGAACGAACTTTTGCCATTTCTGCCACTTGCCGCTGTTCTGGTGGTCACGGGCTGCATAGCCGGCGTGCTGGCGGGCCTGCTCGGGGTTGGCGGCGGTATCGTCGTGGTCCCGGTTCTCTTCACCATGCTGGGGTTGATCGAAATCGACAATTCCGTGCGCATGCATGTGGCGGTGGGAACCTCCCTGGCGAGTATCGTGCTGACATCGCTGGTTTCGGCACGTTCGCATCACAAACGCGGCGCGGTGGATACGGCCTTGCTCAAATCCTGGGGGGTCTGGATTTTCGTGGGTTCAATCTGCGGAACCCTGATCGCAGGCTCGGTTGGTGGCACCACACTCAGCGCCGTCTTTGCGGCCGTCGCCGTTGTTGTCGCGCTTTATATGAGCCTGACCCGGGCTGATTTTCGCTTTCGCGACAACTTGCCGTCCGGGCCCGCCGGATGGGCAAGCGGCTCTCTGATCGGTGGGTTGTCCGCGATGATGGGGATCGGCGGCGGCACGCTCTGTGTGCCATTTTTCAACGCTTTCGGCTTTCCGGTGCACCGGGCGGTCGGAACGGCCGCAGCCATCGGCCTGATCATCGCTGTTCCCGCCGCGCTTGGATTTATCATCACCGGCTGGGGCATTGCAGCTCTGCCCGAGGCCAGCGTTGGCCATGTGAATTTGCTCGGGCTGGTGTTGATCGCACCCTTCACCACGCTGACAGCCCCATGGGGGGTCCGGCTGGCGCATCGCCTCTCACCACGAACGCTCAAGCTTGCGTTCGCCTTCTTTCTGTTTGCGACTGCGGCCCGGATGATCGTCGGGTTGCTCTAGTCAGCTGGCCGCGGCGAGGATTTCACGAAATTCATCGTCGCTGATCTGACGACGCACTGTCTGAATCGTTTCCCGCAAGCGTGCGATGACCTCCGGCTCCTGGCCATCCGGGATGGTCAGACCCAGCTCCGCGGCCTTGGTGCGCACTGCCCAGGGGCCAGAGTAATGCCCCAGCAGATTGTGCTGCGTGTTGCCGAAAACTTCGGGTTTCATGCAGAGATAGGACCAGAACCCTTCCTCGGTGGGGGGCACGCAATAATGCACTTCGACCAGATGGGAAAAGGCGGTCTTGCCGACAAACGGCATGGTGTCGGGCATCGGCCAGGGCATGGTTTCGGCAACCAGGTTGGACAACTCGGTCATTTTGTCGAGCTTGATGCCGCAATCCAGGCCGTAATAGAGCTGGATCACCGATGCGACCTCGGCAAAGCACGCGATATGGGCGCGTTCACCCAGTCCGTTGACGCAGGCATCGATAATATCGGCGCCACCCTCTAACCCGGCATAGAGCGCTGCAGCCGCCATGCCGATGTCGTTATGGGTGTGGAGTGCGATTTCGGTGCCGGGCAGGCGGCGCTTCATCTCGCGGACCACATGGGTGTAGACGCGATAGATCGCCATGCCGTTGATATCGTCGAGACGGATCATATCCGCACCGGCGTCCACCAATTGCCCGCAAACTTCGGCCAGCCGGTCGATGGGGATACGGGTGCAGTCCTGTATCAGGCAGCCGACCTTGCGGTCTGGTCCTGCCTTCGCGCGGGCATAGGCGACAGACCCCATGGCGCGCTCGATGGCGGATTCAATGGAGATGCGCTCCCCGGCCATGGATTCAAACAGGCACATCTGATGTTCGGAGAAAGAGAAGCACAGCGAGGCGTAGTCCGCGCCGTGATCGTAATTCAGATCAATTTCCGGCTTGGCCAATTCCGGATTGAGCACGGCGGTGGGGTGGACGAGCGCATCGATCAGAACATGGGGGTGGCGCTTCTTGACCTCCTCCATCTCCTTGGGATCATGCGTGATGCATCTGCATCATCGAAACCCCGGCTTCGACAAGCTTGTCGGCAATTTTCAGAACCTGATCCCGTTTCAGGGACACACCGGGCAGTTGGCGTCCTTCGCGCAGGGTGATGTCGCAAAGCTGCACCTTGTCGGGCAGGGTCATCTCGGCGCGGATTTCATCTGAAAACCCATGCGGCGAAATCCGCCATTGATCGGTCGTGGCCTCGAGCTTGTCGTTGACGGGATAGCCGGTGGTCATGGTGTTCGTCTCCGTGTGCCTGCCTGATATGCGGAAAGTTTAACCTATGCCGGGGGGCGACGGTGCCATAATTGCGGGAACACGCAGCAACAACCGAACGGGACAACAATGAACATCTTCGTCACAGGCGCGACCGGCTATATCGGTGGGTCCGTTTCGGCACTGATGCTTGATGCGGGGCACCAGGTTCATGGCCTGGCCCGCAATACCGAACGTGCGGCCCTGCTGGAAGAACGCGGGATCATCCCGGTCCTCGGCACGTTGGAGGATATCGACGTGCTGACGGCCGCTGCCCAGTCAGCGGATGTGGTCCTCAATGCGGCCAATGCGGACCATCCGTTTGCCGCCCGCGCGCTCGTGGACGCCTTGCGGGGCAGCGGCAAGACTTTGCTCCACACCAGCGGCACAAGCACGGTGGCGGATAACGCCCACGGCGAATACAGCGCGGCGGTCTATCACGAGGACAGCCCGCTGGACCCGCTGCCTGAAAAGGCCGGGCGGATCGCCACAGACCGGATGGTTTGTGCTGCGGCCCATGACGGCGTCCGCGCCATTGTGATCTCGCCCTGCCTGATCTACGGCAAAGGTCTGGGGGTTCGGCCTGACAGCATTCAGGTGCCGATGTTCATTGACATGGCGAAGACCTCCGGCGTGCCCCGCCATCCGGGGAAAGGCGAGAACATCTGGTCGAATGTCCATATCGAGGATTGTGCCGACGCCTATATGGCCGCGCTGGAGCACGCCCCGGCGGGGAGTTTTTTCTATATCGAGGCCGGTGAAGCGACGATGCGTGACCTGAGCAAGGCGGCCGGGCGCTTGCTGGGGCTTGGCGAGAAGACTGAGGCGCTGTCCTTGGCTGATGCGGTACGCGCCTGGGGTTTGCCCATGGCTCATGGCATGGGGTCGAACGTGCGGGTGAATGCGGACAAGGCCCGCGCCATGTTGGGCTGGCAGCCGACGCGACCGGGATTGCTGCAGGATATCGAGCACGGCTCGTATCGCGATCAGGCATAAAAAAGCCCCGGCGACGGGCCGGGGCTTTCTTTTCGAATGTGGTTTGAACCTACTCGGCAGCTTCCGCAGCAAGTTCCTCCGGCAGGATCAGGTTCAGGAAGATCGCGATGAACGCTGCCGGCAACAGGCCAGAGACGAGCAAGACGCGCAGCGTGTCGGGGACATGCTGAAGCGCTCCCGGCTCGACTTGCAGGCCAAGACCGACCGCGAGTGAGACGGCGAAGATCACCATGTTGCGACGGTTCCAGGTCACTTCCGACAGCATCGAAACACCGGCAGAGGCCACCATGCCAAACATTACAATCACGCCACCGCCAAGCACTTCGATCGGGATCGTTGTGATCAGAGCCCCGAATTTAGGGAACAAGCCTGCGACGATCAGGAAAATCGCCCCGAAGGTCACCACGTGGCGGCTCATGACGCCGGTCATGGCAACAAGTCCGACATTCTGACTGAACGAGGTGTTCGGCAAGGCGCCGAACAGGCCCGCGACAGCAGAACCGATACCATCGGCATAGGTTGCACCGGTGATTTCCTTGTCCGTGGCTTCGCGGCCGGCACCACCTTTGGTGATACCGGAGACATCGCCGACGGTTTCAATCGCCGAGACAAAGGCCATGAGGCAGAAGCCGACAATGGCAGCAGTGCTGAACTCGATCATCCCGAAGTGGAAGGGATCAGGCAGCGCGAAGACCGCAGCCTTGCCAACATTTGCAAAGCTGACTTCACCCAGGAAGAACGCGAATACGTAACCAGCCATCAGGCCGAGCAACACAGCCGCAACGGACCACATGCCCTTGGCGAAGAACTTCAGACCCAGCGTCACGACGATCACGACGAGCGCCATGCTCCAGCTTTGCAGGCTGCCATATTCCGGCTTGCCGATATTCGGCACGCCACCGGCTGAATACTGGATGCCCACTTTGACCAGCAGCAGGCCGATCATCAGCACCACCAGCCCGGTCACGAGCGGCGGCATGGCAAAGCGAATGCGCCCGACAAAGGTGCCCAGAAATGCATGGAACAGTCCACCGACGAGAACACCGCCGAACAGAACCGGGAGGGCCTCAACACCCTTACCAGCCACCAGCGGAATCATGATCGGTATGAAGGCAAAACTGGTGCCTTGCACAACCGGCAATCTGGCGCCGACCGGGCCGAAGCCAATGGTCTGGATGAGTGTGGCGACGCCCGCGAAGACCATCGACATCTGGATCATGTAGATCATCGCCCCGATGTCGGGGGTGCCGAAGCCGATACCCGCCGCGATCGAGATGATGATCGCCGGGGTGACGTTCGAGATGAACATCGCGAGAACATGCTGAATCCCCAGCGGGATCGCTTTCGCGAGCGGCGGGGTGTAGTCGGGATCGCGGAGTTGTTCCGGCGAACCTATGCCTGTGAGTGCCATTTTATTGCCTCCTGAGTTTTGTGTGGAATGGCGTGGTGCAGCCTGAAGCGTCGTTTTTGTATTAGACCTGCTTGATTGTGTATGGCGCTTCGAACCAGTGCTCCTCCAGATTGTCACCCTGGCCGATACGGTCGACCACGGCGAATAGACCCGGTGCGTGCAGTGGCGTGAGTACGCCGTGCCAAGTGCCCCGGTGGTAGTTCACGCCCTGACCGGGGCGCGTAAGAAAAGCTTGCGGGTCGTGGGGTTGACCGTTGCGGTCGGATGCCACGATGACGAGGAACGGGTCCGCAGACATGGGCAAAAAAGCCTGACTGCCCTCCGGATGTCGTTCCATCATGTCGAGTTTATATGGGAGTGTTCGCGGCTCGGCCTTGAACAGGCTGATGCCGCCCCGTGCGCCATCACCCGAAAAATCAAGACTGGCCAGATCGTGAAAGCGGCCGCACATGCCGCGATTGATGATTTGTGTGGGTGCACCATCGGCCTCGAGCACGTCTCCGAACGGCGCGAAAGTCTCGGCCTGCAACGGGGCGGTATGGATGATCCCGCTCACGCAAGCGTCCCGGGCAACCGCAGACGACTGACACCGCCATCGGGGAAGATATTCAGCCGGATATGCGTAACCGGGCCGATTTCGGCGATCTGGTGACTGTTGAATTCGTGCACATTGTCGGCAGAGAGTTTTACCGATTCCAGCAGCGGCTCCCAGAACATCGAAGACGCGACGACGGCATCATCGACATCGCCGGAGAAGTCAGACAGGTCTGCCGCCTGAATGGAGCAGCTGTCGGGGAAGTTTCCCTTGTAAAAGGCCGTGTCGATTGTGGCGCTGGAAATCACGCCGCGATTGCCCAATGCGATAATGATCCAGTCATGTCCGGGTCCGCGTCGCCGTCTGGTTTCCCAGCCATCGCCCATATTCAGACCGCGTCCGGGGGCAAGCAGGCGTTGATAGGTGCCGTAATGTGCATCGGAGAAGGCGATGATCCGCCCACCATTCAGTGAGGCTGCCAGATCGATTTCTTCACCCGCCACAGCTGCGGCATCGAGGGTTGGCGTACCAAACACCCGCAAGCGCGCCACGCCGCCATCGGGATAAATATGCACGCGCAAATGGGTCCAGGCCTGGGTGTCCGCGCACGCGAAAAAGTGATGGGAATCCGGGGTCAGAGCCTGCATCGGCAGAATTTCGAACCAGTCGTTGTCGTCACCCGGGTCGGTCTCGGATCGGCAGGCTTCGATCCGGCAGGCCGGAGCATTGTTGCCGGTGAAGTGTGAGGTATCGATATCGAAGCCGTCGATCTGGCCACGTGCAGCAAGTGCAATCACGGCATCATCATGCCCGCCGCCCCGGCGGCGGCGTGTTTCCCAGCCATCCATCCACTTGCCATTGTCATCGTATTTGTCGGGATAGAAAACGGCCGGCGCATCTTCGAGCATGCGCGCCAGTGGTGCGAAAAACTCATCACTTGCCTGCAATGCGCGTGCGCCCAGTCCGGCAGAAGCCAGGTTGATGGCGTTGTGCGCAAACGCAGGGATGTCGGCCGGCTCAGTGGCGACGATTTGGTCAGTCATCAAGAATATCCTCAAGCCGCAGCAACGCAATGCGCTCTACCTGTCGGCATGCTTCGGCGAATTCGGTGTCCCGGTCATTCCCGACACGTGTCTGGAAAGCACCAAGGATGTGGTCTTTGGTCAGGCCCTTCACCGCAATGATGAACGGGAATCCAAATTTTCCGGTGTAGTCCGCGTTCAGGCTGGTGAAGGTTTCTCGCTCGGCATCGGTCAGCGCATCAAGTCCGGCAGAGGCCTGTTCGGATTCGGATTCAGGCGTCAGCCGCTTGGCTTGGGCAATTTTCCCGGCAAGGTCAGGATGTGCCTTGAGCACGTCAAGGCGTTCACGTTCGCTGCCGCCGCGGAACGCGCGGGCCATGGCGTTGTGCAGGCCGGAAGCCGTGTCGTGGGCCGGGCCGAGTTCCAGCTCGTAGGCGCGTTCGGCGACCCACGGCGAATGTTCGAATATTCCGCCAAAGCTGGCGATGAAATCATCCTTGGGCAACATGGTCACACGTGTTGTGCTGGCTGGAGCCGGGTGAACGTTTTGCCAGTGTTGCGCAATGTCGACGCGTCGGGCGAACCATATGTTTTCATGCGATTGCACATAGTCGATGAACCGCTTGAGCGCCTGCACGCGTCCCGGGCGTCCGGCAAGTCGGCAGTGCAGACCGACGGAAAGCATTTTGGGCTGGCCCGCCACGCCTTCCTCGTAGAGTGCGTCAAAGCTGTCCTTGAGATAG
>JABJAG010000119.1 GCA_018666195.1 Alphaproteobacteria bacterium | reverse complement strand
GTCGACGTCATACATCCTGTTTCTGGGCTCCTATTTGCCCGGCGTGTTCCGTGCAGCAAGTCTGCCGCTGAATGATGTTCTTTTCCGCACCCTCTACAATGATGAGGGCATGTTCGGGATCCTGGCGACGATTTCGTCAACGAACATCACACTGTTCATGATTTTTGGGGGATTTTTGGTCGCATCAGGCGCGAGCGACTTTGTTATTGAGATTTCAAAGGTTGTGGCCGGACGCATTCGCGGGGGCGCTGCGTTTGTTGCGGTCATTGCGTCGGCTTTGACCGGCACGATCAGTGGATCGGCGGTTGCGAATACGGCTTCGACAGGTGTGATCACCATTCCGCTGATGAAGTCGAACGGGTTTCGCGCGAAATTTGCCGCTGGTGTCGAGGCCGCAGCCTCTACTGGTGGACAGCTTATGCCGCCGATCATGGGGGCGGGGGCCTTCGTGATGGCGAGTTACACCGCGATTCCATATTCGACGATTGTTGCGGTCTCGATTGTCCCGGCATTTCTCTACTTCCTATCCGTCGCATTCATCGTTCGGATTGAGGCTGTCAAATATCAGGTCGGAGATGATCTAGACCTCAAGGTGAACTACGGAAAGTTGGTCTCGGGCGGAATGGTGTTCGTCATTCCTCTGACTGTCATGATCTGGTTGTTGATGACCGGTGTGACGCCCAGTTTCGCCGCATCTTGGGCGATCGGCGCCCTAATACTGGTGTCCTGGTCAACATCGCTCGGCGCGATCTTCCTCAAAAATACGTCCTTCGAGCCGGTTTCGATGGGTCCGTCGAAGATCACCGAAGCGCTGCTCCTCGGTGTGAAATCGTCGATTATGACGGGCATTCTGCTGGTTGCCATCGGCATCGTGAACAATTCGATCGTCACGAGTGGCATCGGCAATGGTTTCTCGTTGATGATCGCGCAATGGTCACAGGGGTCTGTTGTTCTTGCGATTGGCCTGATTGCGCTGGCTTCGCTGGTCCTGGGCATGGGGCTGCCGGTGACGGCGGCCTATATTATTTTGGCTATTCTCACAGCCCCGGCGCTTGCAGGAATTCTGGCAGATTCGATCATCGTCGAGCAACTGGTGCAGGGAATATCTGATCCGGCCAAGGCGGCGCTGTTTGCACTCGTAGATAGCCCCCACGCGGCGAAGGTCGCGACAGGTATGCTGCGGGAAGAGGCGATTGCCCTTATGGACGCTACACCATTTGATCTGGCGATCACGATACGGCCTTTGCTTGTTGATCCCGCGTTGCAGGCAACATTCTTGCTGACTGCTCACCTCATTATTTTCTGGTTGAGCCAGGACAGCAACGTCACGCCTCCGGTTTGTCTTGCGGCATTCGCTGCTGCCGGTATTGCAGGGTCCAAGCCCATGGCGACCGGCTTCCAGTCCTGGAAGATTGCCAAGGGGCTTTACATTGTGCCGTTGCTGTTTGCCTACACGCCGCTGATCTCTGGCAACTGGATCGAAGTGTTGCAGATCGGGTTCTTTGCCCTGTTCGGCATTTACGCGATCAATTCGCTGATCCAGTATTATGCCGAAGGCCCGCTCAGTATTGTCTACGTACCGGTTCTGATCATCGGAGGCGCGGGGGCGTTCTGGCCGCTCAACCTGGCCGCCAATATTGGCGGCGCGGCTCTGATCATGGGTGTGGTTGTACTTTCCGCCCGCGCGCTCAAGAAGCAGATGAACGCAGCGGGCGGGGTCGTGGTCTAGCGATTAGGTCAGGTACTTGTTGAACCAGTCGATGGTGCGATCCCAGGCGAGGGTTGCCATCTTCTCGTCGTAACGCGGCGTTGAATCGTTGTGGAAGCCGTGATTGGCACCCTCGTAGATGTGCGCCTCGTAGGTCTTTCCGTTGGCTTTCAGCGCAGCTTCGTAGTCTGGCCATCCTGCATTGATGCGTTTGTCCAGTGCGCCATATTGGAGAAGCAGTGGCGCCTCGATTTTCGGCACATCTACGGCTTTGGCCAGACGCCCTTAGAACGGCACGGAGGCGTTGAGCTCCGGATAGGCCACAGCAAGCGCATTGCAGACTCCGCCGCCATAGCAGAAGCCAACAGCCCCCACCTTGCCGGTGGAATCCGAACGTGCGGCGAGATGTTCGTACCCGGCGAAGAAGTCATTCATCAGCTTGGTGCGGTCCACTGTACGTTGAAGCGCCTTGCCATCTTCGTCATTGCCCGGGTAGCCCCCCACGGAGGTGAGGCCGTCCGGAGCCATGGCCATGAAACCAGCCTTGGCGACACGACGTGCGACATCCTTGACGTATGGATTGAGGCCACGGTTCTCATGGATCACCAATACGGCGGGTAATTTGCCTTCAGCCTTGGCAGGACGAACGACGTAGCCCTTCACTTCACCATTCCCATTGGGTGAGTCATAGCTCTCGAAAGTTGCCTTGATCTCGGGATCATTGAAGGACACCTGCTCGGCCATGGCGTAGTCGGGTTTGAGCATGTTGAACAGCGCAACGGCGGTCACCCCACCAACGGCGTAGCGCCCGGCGCGGTCAAGAAACTCGCGTTTGGTGATTTTTCAGTAGACGTAATAGTCGTAGAGGTCGAGGAGATCCTGGTCGAAATCTTCTGCTGTCAGACGTTTCATTACGGTGTTCCTTTCTGTGACGGGGCATGCGGCCCACACAATCTAATCAGTATCAGAACGGTATTCCGCATTTGTGAGGTCAGCAAGACACAAACAGTTCAGCTCTCGCGCGTCAAAACAGCAGGTCAGGTGCCGCAAAAAGTCTGATAGGGCAGGTTGGTTTGCGGTCCGGGCGCGGCGTAATTGTCTTGATCATCGACTGGATCAAACGGATGGCTGACAAACTCGAGCAGGGCCTCGAACGGGCCCATGTCTTCCAGATCAACTGCTGCATCCAGTGCTTCTTCGACCTTGTGATTGCGGGGGATGTAGAGCGGATTGATCCGGTCCATCGCGTCTGCACGCGTCTCAGCGTCGATGTCTTCTTCGGCGAGACGCGCGCGCCAGGTTTCCAGCCATGCGTTGATGGCTGAAAGCTCTGTGAACTGACCCTGCAAGGGAATTGCATTGCCGCGCACGGCCGCCGCAAGATGACGGAAGGTCAATGTGAAGTCCGCACCGCCCTGATGCATGGTGGTCAGAAGATCGTCTATCAGCCCGACATCGCCCGAAAGTTCGGTGGTCAGGCCAATTTTCCGGCGCATTCTACCAGCCCAGTGGGCGTCGTAGCGCGCTGGAATGGTGTTGATTACGTCGGTCAGTGTTTCGATGGCGCGATCCTTGTCGGGATCGATCAATGGGATCAGGGTTTCGGCCAGTCGTGCAAGGTTCCAGCCCAGAATGTCAGGCTGGTTGCCATAGGCGTAGCGACCCTGGGTATCGATCGAACTGAAGACGGTGTCCGGAGCGTAGCTGTCCATGAAGGCGCAGGGACCGTAATCGATGGTCTCGCCCGAAATGGTCATGTTGTCGGTGTTCATTACGCCGTGGATGAAGCCGATGCTCATCCAATGGGCGACCAGTGAAGCCTGTGCTTCGGCGACAGCCTCAAGAAAAGCCAGATAGGGGCTCTCGGCATCTGCGGCGGCCGGATGATGGCGTGCGATGGCGTAGTCGGCCAATTGGCGGACTTTCTCTTCATCGCCACGCGCGGCGAAGAACTGGAATGTTCCCACCCGCATGTGACTGGCAGCAACGCGGGTCAGAATTCCGCCGGGCAAAGGTGTTTCCCGGCGAACCATCTCGCCGGTGCTGACCGCCGCCAGCGCGCGTGTCGTGGGCACACCAAGCGCGTGCATTGCCTCACCGATCAGGTATTCGCGCAGGACGGGGCCGAGAGCTGATTTTCCGTCTCCACCACGCGAGAAGGGGGTGCGTCCTGAGCCTTTGAGCTGGAGGTCGCGCCGTCGCCCGTAAATATCGATCACCTCGCCAAGCAAAAGCGCGCGACCATCGCCCAGCTGCGGGCTGAACCCACCGAACTGATGGCCAGCATAGGCCTGTGCCATCGGCGCAGCGCCTTCCGGAGCGACATTGCCTGAGAAAATACTCGTCCCGGCATCTGTTTCCAGAATGGCCGGATCAAGACCGAGTTCTTTCGCCAGTTCGTGGTTCAGTTGCAGAAGCTTGGGAGCATCAGCGGTTGCCGCATTCCACTCCACAAAACAGCCTTCGAGACTGCGCGAAAAGCTGTTGTCGAAGGCGAACTTGGGAAGGGCGGAACTCAGTTTGTTCATGATTTGCGTTTCCGGCGTGCTGGTCCTCAATAGATGGGGTTTCTGCCAGAGAAGTCCATTTTAACTGATGCCTGTTCCAGACACAGGGAGCTCACTGGGGAGCAAAATCTGTTCCCGACCGATCGATGGGATATCCGTTACACCGAGTACAGCCATGGTGCGCAGGATTTCCGATTCCAGAATTTCGATTGCACGGGCCGCACCGGCCTCGCCAGCTGCACCAACGCCGTAGAGCGTCGCGCGCCCAATCGCAACGGCATCTGCCCCGAGCGCGAGGGCCTTGAGAACGTCGCTGCCGCGTCGAACGCCACTATCCGCGATGATCGTCAGCTTATCGCCTGCTGCCTCCACAATCGCGGGCAGCGCATCCCACGGGGTAACGGCGGTGTCGTTTGTGTTCCCGGCATGGTTTGAGACAAAAATGCCATCCGCCCCAGCGTCGGCGACCATGACGGCGTCATCGGGATGCAGGATGCCTTTCACAAGAAGCTTGTGGGGCCACATATCGCGAATGCGCCGCAGGTAGTCATAGTCCATCGTGTCATCACGATTGAGGAAACTCTTCGATTTGGCAGACACATAGCCGGTGGCATCGGCTTTGGCTTCTTCGGGAACATGGATGTTCGAGAAAGCCGGCAGCTTGCCTTCAGCCATGTAGTAACGCGCGGCTGTGCCAAGCAGCCATCGCGGGTGTTTCAGGCTGTCGACAGCTGTTTGAAGGGTGACCTTCGGTGGGAAGACCAAGCCGTTGCGCACGTCGATCTCGCGGTTGTTGTAGACGGGGGAGTCGACGGTTACGACGAGGGCTTCAAAGCCTGCATCCAGCGCGCGTTGGATCGTGACAAATGCCGCTTCGGGATCACGCCAGACGTAAAGCTGGAACCATTGGGTTCCACCACCATTGGCGTAGACCTTTTCCATGGCTGTGTTGGAAGTACTGGCCAACGTAAACGGAATATTTGCTTTGGCGGCCGCCCGGGCAAGTTCTGTTTCCCCGCGATACCAGACAAAGCCAGCCGGGCCCGTCGGACCGATCAGAATGGGCAGATCGTGCTGTTTGCCAAGGATACTGGATCTGGCATGCCGTTCAGACGTGTTGCGAAGCACCCGGGGCCGCAGCTTGATACGATCCAGTGCGGCGCGATTGTCCCGCATCGCGATCTGATCCTCGCTGCCCTTGTCACAAAAGTCGAACAGGGCTTTGGTGAGACGACGTTTCGCCATGTGGCGAAGGTCTTCAATGTTGAGTGCCTGGCGCGACAAGTCAGCCATGGGGGTCTCCGGGAAAGTCTCTAGTTTTGAAGCAAATGCGGGTACTGCTGGGTCAGCAGTGAGCCGTGATAGAAGGTCGGGGTATAGGCGGAGTGGGTCTGAATCGCCTCATGCCATATTGAGATGGCAGGTTTGTCATCCCACATGTTGCCGAGCCCCAGATCAGCCATCCGGACAATGATCGGCATCATCGCTATGTCGGCGATGGTGAAAGCGTTACCCAGGAACCACGGACCACCACTTTTTTCGATTTCAGCCTGCATGCGTTCAAGCGAACGACCGAGCCGGTCGATGGCCTCATTGTATGCCTTTTCTGGAAACCCGACGCGGCCGAAGTTCAGCAGGAACTCCTTGCGCAGCGGTTTGGCATTGGCCATAGCCATGAATTCGTCTTCGGGCATGTTCTGGAAATGCACCAGGAAAGCCATGTTGTACGAGGGCACGCGCACCGCAGGTTTCGGTACTTCGTCGATATAGGCCATCAGCGAACGCATCCGCGCGCGGGTCAGTGCGTCATCTGGGATCAACGAATGGGGCTCTGGAAACAATTCATCGAGATACTGCACGATCACCAGGGAATCGATGATGCTTGTATCCTGGTGGATGAGGGTCGGCACCAGCCCATTGGGATTGATCGCGAGATATTCAGGGGTAAGCTGATCTCCAGCCCATAGATCAAGGACATGCTCCTCAAAATCCTGACCCTTCGCATGCAGGGCAAAGCGGACCTTGTGGCTGCAAATCGATTGGGACGCGTTGTAGAGCTCGAATTCCGGCATTCTTCTAGCCTTGCATGACGTTCAGGCGACAGAGACCATGATCGCACCAAGGGTTCAAGCCGAAAGCTTTACGAGGACCGGTAATGCACAAAAGTTGTCTCAACACGCGATCCTGAGGCACAAGAGACGGGCAAGGCTTCTACGAAATATGTGAAGAGGTTGCTCTGAGAAATTGGGCCTGACTGCACAGGAGAGATATTGTGAAAATCTATCATTCCCCCGGTTCCCGTTCTGTCCGTGTGATCTGGTTGTTTGAAGAACTCGATCTTCCCTACGAACTGGAGCAGTTCAAACTGGGCGCGCCCGAGATGCGTTCGCCGGAGTATCTGAAGGTGCATCCGATGGGGCGCGTGCCGGCGCTTGAGGATGGTGATCAGACAATCTTTGAATCCGGTGCGATCGTGCAGTACGTGTTGGCCAAATACGGCGACGGCGCGCTTGTGCCCGAAACGGATTCACCCGAATTCGGCGACTATCTGCAATGGTTGCACTACGCCGAAGGCATGCTGATGCCGCAGATCAATGTGCTGGTTGTGGAAACAGTCTTTCTATCCGAAGAACGCCGCAATCAGGTCAACATTGACCGCGCCATGAAGCTGTTAAACCGCATGCTCGTGGCCGTGGATGCGCATCTTGCAGGACGCGATTACCTGGCGGGCGAATTCTCTGGCGCGGATATCATGACCGGGCATGCCTGCAGCGTTTCCAAACGTCTTGGCGCCGATGTTTCGGAATTGGCGAATGTGACGGCCTATATTGAACGGATTGAAGCACGCCCTGCACTGGTCGCGGCGCGCGAGCACAACGGGTAGCGGATCGGCGAGGCAGATGGGGGACGTGTACGACTACATCATTGTCGGTGGTGGGGCGGCGGGCTGTGTGTTGGCCAACCGGCTTTCTGCGCGTGCAGCAAACCGGGTGCTTCTTCTCGAGGCAGGGCAGGATACGCCACCGGGTGGAGAGCCTGCGGATGTCGCCGACACTTATCCCACATCCTACTACAACCCGGATTATGCCTGGTCGAAATTGGAAGGCTTCAATCGCGGTCCCTCAGATGGGCCACCGGTGCATCTGCGTCAGGGACGTATTCTTGGCGGTGGTTCTTCCCTGATGGGGATGGTGGCCCTGCGAGGGACACCCGATGACTACCGCGAATGGGTGGAACTGGGTGCGGAAGGTTGGGGCTGGGATGATGTTCTGCCCTATTTCCGGAAGCTGGAGACCGACACGGATTTTGCCGATCACAATCAGTATGGCGAGGCACATGGCGGCGATGGTCCGGTTCCGATCCGACGCTTGGCCGAAGAGAGGTGGCCGCCCTTGCTCAAGGCGATGGCGGCATATAGTTGGAATCACCAACTGGCGCAGATCGAGGATTTCAACAGCGATTTTCGGGACGGGTTCGGCGCTCTACCGCTGAGTAAATTCGAAGATATGCGCGCGTCCAGTGCGATTTGCTATCTCGACGCATCAACCCGCGCCCGCCCAAATCTGACGGTCGTGACGGATACGGAGGTTCAGAGGCTTTTGCTCGAAGGTCGACGTATAACTGGCGTCGCCGCGACCATCGAGGGAGAACAGAAACACCTGAAAGCTGGCGAAGTCATTGTCTGTGCGGGTGCCCTGAAATCACCGGTGATGCTGCAGCGCGCTGGTATCGGGCCGGCGGTGGATTTGGTGGCTGCAGGGATTGGCGTTGTGGCAGACCGGGACGGAGTTGGACGAAATCTGCAAAATCACCAGATTCTCTATCTTGTGGCACATCTCAAAAAGGATGCCGCGCCGCCCGCAGGGCAGCGTGACCACACCACGGCGACGTGGCGTTTCTCTTCCGGGATCGAGGACTGCCCGCCCAGCGATATGTATATCAGCTATGTCGGCCAGACCGGTTGGCACGCCTTGGGGCGGCGGATGAGTTCGCTGACACCGGTGGTGCTCAAACCATATTCACGGGGGCGGGTGCAGGTGAATCCGGCAGCGCCCGCGGGGCCACCCGAGATCAGGTTTGACTTTCAGTCTGATGATCGTGATCGCACCCGGATGGCTATTGCGGTCCGTCGTGCGGCCGGGATGTTGCTGGCGCCGGAGGTTCGAGCATTGTGGCATGCCGCAAGCCCTGTTGGACGCACCCAGAATCTGCGCAAGTTCAACGACATCAACGTCTATAATTCACTGCGTGCGCGGGCGATTTCGGCGTTTCTTGATATTGTGCCTGCCGCCAGCAGATCCGTACTGGGGACGTTGTCCCATCCCGGACTGGATATGGTAAACCTGATTGAAGATGACGATGTTCTCGATGCATTTGTGCGAGGGAGCGTGGCCGGGATGGCACATCATGCCGGGACCTGCCGGATGGGATCGGCTGAGGACCACGCTGCGGTGACCGATATGCAGGGACTGGTCCACGGTGTCGGTGGATTGCGGGTGGTGGATGCCTCGATCATGCCCTGGGTGCCGCGCGCCAACACGAATATTCCCACACTGATGATTGCGGAGAAGATTGCGGCGTCCATGCTTGAGAATTAGCACAAGACTCCCGCAGATATGTTGGGGCATCCTTGCAGATACGTACGCATTCAGGGGAGGACAGCATGAGCGACGTCATCAAGATGACCCAGGACGAGATGAATGACCGGGTTGCACGTTTTGCCGATCAGAAGGGCAACGATCAGCTAATGATTACCCAGAGCATTCCGGGGTTTCAGCGCGACATCTACAGCATCATCGGTAAGGGCGTGTCCGAAGATGCCGGAACGCAGCCGGGTATTGTTGATTCCGAAGGCTTCAACGTCGCCTATGTCGGAGCGGCGCCGGACAATGGCTCAGCGATGCACACCCACAATGAAGAAGTTGAAGTTTTTATTCCGATCACCGGCCAGTGGGCGATCTACTGGAATGAAGACGATGACATGGAAGAGGTCGTCTTGGGGCCGATGGATTGTATTTCGGTGCCGGCCAAGGTGATGCGCAGCTTCAAGAATGTTGGCGACACTTATGGCCACCTGCTTGTGATTATCGGCGGAACCGAAAACACAACCGTGTCGCGCCCTCAGGGGGTAATCGATGCTGCTGAGGCTGCCGGGCTGGTTCTCGACAAAGACGGGAAGATGGTCGCCGCCGAATAGGTGTTTAACCTGCTGACGAGGCCACGGCGGTCCCAAGTAGCGCGCGAAACTCATCTGACAATGAAACTGAGCTGGATGTTGCCGGATCGAACTGCACGGTCACGATCTCGGCCGTTGCCACGCATTTTCCATCCTGAAATATCGCCTGTCCCAAACCATAGGATGATCCGCCGATCCGGGTGACCACGGTTCCGATTTGGACCTCGCCGGGGTAATGCGCTGGCGCGAGATAATTGGCAGCGTATTTGACGACGGCAAAGCCCGACAGTTTGTCTCCGGCGACAGAGGTCAGCCGCTGCAGCCGAAAGCCCACCCGGCCATCCTCGAAATACTGGTTGATGGCCCCGTTGTTCACATGGCCATTGGGGTCCAGGTCGCCGTAGCGCACACTGACGGTTGTCCATGTTCCGTAGAGATCGTGGGATGAGAGGTCATGGGAGTCTGTTTGAGACATTGTTTCTCTTTTCCGGGGCATCATGTGGTCTTTGGTTTTCTCAACGCAGGATATAACCTGACAACTTGTTCGCGTCGATCCATTGAAGGGAAACAGCCATGCCTATAGCTAATATTCGCGGGGTGAACCTGCGCTACGACGTGATCGGTGCCGACGGACCGTTTGTCACCCTGATCACTGGTGGTCGACGCGGGTTTGATGAATTCATCCCGCTCGCCGAGAAAGTCGCTGCCCATGGGTACCGCGTGTTGCTGCATGATCGCCGCAACACCGGGGCTTCGGACATTCTGATGGCAGCGGACGATGTGGAGGAGGCGGTCTGGGCCGATGACCTCAACGAATTGCTACACCATCTTGACGCGGCGCCAGCGTTTATTGGCGGATCGTCTTCAGGAGCCCGGACAGCCCTCATGTTCGGCTTGCGCCATCCTGAAACGGCGCGCGGCCTCTTGCTGTTGCGGGTGTCAGGCGGGGCCTTTGCAGCACAACGCCTGCCAGAAGCCTATTACGAGCAGTTCATCCGCATCGCAAGGGAAGGCGGCATGGAGGCGATCTGTGACACGCCCGAGTATGGCGAGCGGATCGCGGCCAACAGCGACAATCGCGCCCGATTGATGGCGATGTCAGCTGCAGAGTTCATCGACGTTCAGACCCGCCTGCGGGATTTGTTTGTGGCCGGCGCGGATCTGCCGGTCTTCGGTGTAACCGAGGCCGAACTGAACTCAATCAGGATTCCCACCGTGGTGATCCCGGGCAATGACAAGGTGCATGACTCCAGCAGCGGCCGTGCTGTCCATGCCATGATCCCGGACAGCGAGATGCATGTGTTGCCGATGGAAGATCAGGACGTCCCGGTGGTGCCTTTCGAGGACTGGGTCGCGCATGAGCCTGAAATAGCGCAGACGCTGGCCGACTTCATGGCTCGGCAAAACAAGGCGGCTTAGCCACTCCTGACGGGCGCAGAGTAGGAATGAGAAATGCGCATTTGCGTTGGTTTGTGGATGGCCTAGAACACCGTCCATGACGAACTCTCAAGCCGATCAACAGGTCACACCGGACCAGCGTTCCTACGCCGCATTGCGGATTCCCGCCTCACGGCAGTATTTGCTTTGTGCTGCATTGGCGATGATGGCCGACAGCGTTGAGCATGTGATTAGCTACTGGATTATCTTTGAGAAATTTCAGTCGCCCGCGCTTGCCGGCTTTGCGGTGATCGCCCATTGGGTACCGTTCCTGCTTGGCTCGATCTGGGCGGGCGCTCTGGCCGATAGATACGACCCCCGACGGATCATTCAGGTTGGTATGGGGCTGTTCATGCTGGTCTCTCTGGGCTGGGGCATATTGTTTGCGACGGACACGCTGGCCGGGTGGCATGCCGTGATCCTGTTGATCGTACACGGCCTTGCCGGGGCGCTTTGGGCGCCGGCCAGCCAAGTGCTGATCCATGATGTTGTCGGGAGCAAGCAGCTACAAAGCGCGATCCGCTTGATGGCGACCTCATTGACGCTTGGATTGTTGCTGGGGCCTGCTGTTGGCGGGGCATTGTTGATCTTTGTCGGGCCAACCTACGGCATTCTGATCAATGTGCTGATCTACCTGCCGCTGACTATCTGGCTGATCAATCACCCGGAACGCATCGATTTGGCCAAGCGTAAGGCAGGTGCAACGATCTCGAGTTTCCGGGATATGTTTGTTGCCTTGCGTCAGGTCTCGGGTATTCCGGTTGTCTTTGCGATGTCGATGCTTGCGGGGCTGGCGGCTACCCTTGTGGGCAATGCACACCAGCCGCAGATGCCGGAATTCGCCGCCGATCTGGGTTATGCCGGACAGGGGGTCTATTACAGCCTGCTGTTGGGCGCGAATGCCGCTGGCGCACTAACCGCGGGCATTGTTCTGGAAGCCCGCAGCATGCTGCCGGCGCGCACGCGCACCGCCTTCATTCTCGGCATGCTCTGGGCCGCGGCGATATTCGGCTTTGCCCTGTCTCCGTTCTACGCATTGTCGTTCGGGCTGTTGGCTTTGGCCGGGTTCTTCGATCTCTCGTTCAATTCGATGACCCGGACGCTGGCACAGCTCAACGCACCCGCCGAAATCCGCGGCCGGGCCATTGGCGTTTTCAATGTGGGCAGTCTTGGTTGCCGGACTTTCAGTGGCTTCACCGTGGGGTTTGGCGGCGGTCTGATCGGCATTCACTTATCGCTGGCTGTAAGCGCAGGACTCTTACTCGTAGCCATGGGCGCCTTGTTTGTCTGGGCCCGCAAGCGCGGTGTTGTTGGTGTTTAGTGAAGTCGATTAGCTCGTGGCCTGCACAACTTTCCTGATCTCAGGATATATCTGACCATTCCAGCGTCGCCCGCTGAACGTGCCGTAATGCCCGACGCCTGCCTGCAGGTGATGGTGTTTCTGTTTTTTGGGCAGGCTGCTGCAAAGCCCATGCGCGGCTGCGGTCTGACCCACCGAACAAATGTCATCGCGCTCACCTTCAATCGTCAGCAGCGTGGTGCGCTTGATGGCGGACGGATCAACCTTGCGGCCGCGATGGGTCAATTCACCTTTGGCGATGCGTTGTTCGTGGAACACAGATTCGATCGTTTGCAGGAAGAACTCCGCTGTCAGATCCAGGACCGAGCAATATTCGTCGTAGAAACTCGCGATGGTTTCAGCTTCGTCCGCCCGGCCTTCAGCCAGGTGACCGAACAGATCACGGTGGGCCTTGGCGTGTTTGTCCGTGTTCATCGACATGAAGCCTGAAAGCTGCAGAAATCCTGGATAGACAGGTCGTCCACTGCCTTCGAACTGGAAGGGTACACGGCTGACAACATTCTGCTCGAACCATTCGATGGGATGGGAGGTTGCAAATTTGTTGACCGCGTTCGGGGATACACGCGTATCAATTGGGCCGGCCATCAGTGTCAGGCTGGCCGGGATGGCGGGGTGGTTGTCTTCTTCCATCAGCGCCACGGCGGCGAGCGCCTGCACACTGGGCTGACAGACGGCAAAGACATGCGTGCCGGCGCCAAGGGTTTCAATGCATTCGATGACCAGATCGATATGGTCGTCGAAGCCAAACAATCCTTCCGAGCGGTGGACGTCCCGCGCGTTTTTCCAGTCGGTGATGTAAACGTCATGCTCACGCAGCAACGTCTCGATGGTTGGTCGCAACAGGGTTGCGAAATGACCTGAAAGCGGCGCAATCACGAGGATCTTCGGCTGCGCCGGAACCCCGTCCTTGGCAAAGTGCAGCAGATCGCAGAACGGATGGCTGAGCACCACCTCTTCGCGAACCGCAACATGATTTTTGCCGACCTTTACATGGTCAACATTGTAGTCGGGGCGGGTGTGGGAGAGCTGGGACCGCGCTGACATTTCCCAGAACGCAGTCATGTTCCGGTTCAGTCCCATAAAATGAAACCCGGGGATCATGTCAGCCATTGCCAAAGCACCACGGGCGGCGCTGCGTATGGGCTCCAAGGCGTCTGTGTAGTTCTGATAGCTCTGGTACAGCATGCGATCTAGCGTCCGATATGGCCTATGGGGTGCTCCAAACACACGGGGAAGTGTGAGCTTGCGCAGATATCCATGAATAAAAGCTAATGCGTAAAATCATGCGCTGCAATATTGACATATTGCACTGCACCATATCTTGCGATGACTAAATCTGCGCCGAATCGGGGTTTCGGGGCGTTGGACCGGGTCTTGAATGCGGATTCGTCGAATTTGCGGCCTCGGTGGATGGAATTGTTGGCTGATGGTATTCTTCAGGCTGTTCACTCCTCGTCAAATCTTAATGGTCGGAGAACGCCATATGTCTGCAGTTGAACTTGCTACGCCTGTGCTGTTGACGGGACCAGACGTCTGGATGGGCGAAACTGCCCAGTCTTCAGACGATTGGGTGCACCAGTTCTCTGATGCGGATATCGCCGAGATCGACGCCGCCTATCGTCATGCGGTGGATGCCGGGGCGAGCCTAGCCACGCTCACACGGGACTTGTTTCCGCTACCCACTGTTGGGCCGGTGCTTGTGCGTCTTCAGCATGAGTTGGAAGAGGGGTGGGGATTGTTCCTGCTTCGCGGCATTCCCGTAGAGCGTTATTCGAAGGATGATCTGAGGTTAATTTACTGGGGAATTGGGTTGCATCTTGGGACGGCTGTGTCCCAGAGCAAGCGCGGGGACGTGCTGGGTGATGTGCGTGATCTGGGAACCGGATTGGATGGCCCGGCGTTTCGGGGGTACACCAGCGCAGGCGAACTGACCTATCATGCGGACGCTGCTGATGTGACCGGACTTTTCTGCATTCAACCGGCCAAACGTGGCGGTTTGAGCCGGATAGTCAGCACGTCGTCTGTACACAACGAAATTCTGCGAACCCGTCCTGATCTGTTGGAACTGCTCTATCAACCGTACTACTGGAGCTTTCAGGGTAACGAACTGCCGGGTACACCGGCCTATTACGAGCAGCCGGTCTTCACCATGCACGACGGAAAATTTGCGGCGCGCTATACCCGCACGCATATGCGCTCAGCGCAGATGATGGAGAATCTTCCAAAAATGACACCGGCTCAGGGCGAGGCGCTCGATCTGCTCGACGAGATTTGTGCGCGGCCGGAGTTCCAACTGACCATGATGTTCGAGCCGGGGGATATCCAGTTCGTCAACAATCATCTGATGCTGCATATGCGCACGGAGTTTGAGGATTATCCCGAACCAGAAAAGCGCCGCCATTTGATGCGACTCTGGATGTCTTTGCCGAATGGGCGGGCGCTTTCACAGGGTTTCGCGCCGTTCTATCGCGACACGCGTGCCGGTGCGGTTCGTGGCGGTCACCCGGGTCATGGTGATGACGTCGTGTTTGAGACGGCATAGAGTTAGCCCATGTCTGAAATTCTGAATACGCCCCAGAGCGGGACAGGTCTGCTTGCGATCTTCTGTGATCTGGACGAGCCCGACCGTTCCGATTTTCGACCATGGCTGGGCGAGGATATGTTTCCCGCGCGGATGACGATCGGCTTCAACGCCTGCGCGAGTTATGACCTGATTGCAGGTGACGGGCAGCAGTTCGTCACGCTGTATGAGATGCCCAGCCTGGGGCATCTTTATGGAGAACCTTATCAGGCATTGCGCCGGACTCGTTCTCCACGCGACGCGGCCTATCATGAAAAGTTCCGCAATCCGGACCGTTGCACGCTGGCATGGGCCGGGCCCGAATTGTCTTCGGCCGGTGGCAATATTCAGAGTCTGGCACCTTTGATTCAGATCGACCGATTTGATCTCAAAGAAGGTGATGTTCAGACCTTCAACATCTGGTTCGTAACGAAGTATCTCCCGTTGATTGCGCAGCAGGCAGAGGCAATTCGTGTCCGTCGCTATCTTTCGATGGAAGGAAGTGTCGCGCATATGGTTTTGCACGAGTTTACGGACCTGACGCATGTTGGTGACGACGGGTTTGGGAATCTGGGTGATCTGCCCACGCGGTGCCAGAGTGGCCGCTATCAACAGATGATCAGCAGCTAGCGGGCTCGCCCGGAGGAATTGAAATGCTTTTTGTTATTGCCAGACGAGACAAGCCCGGAATGGGGGGCAAACGGGCCGAACTGCTTACAGCGCATGCGGAATATCAGAAGGCGTTCATGCCTGTGATCACCTTCGGAGGTGGATTGGTGGAAGACGGGACGGACGTCGACAATTTTGTCTATGGCGAAGAGGGAATCCGGCAGGTCACGGGCAATGTGCTTGTGCTTGACGTTCCCGACCGCGCTGCCGCTGAAGCGATGCACGCCAATGACCCTTATACGCTGGGCGGAGTCTTCGAGACGGTCATCATCGAGCCGTTTTTGCAACGGGTGCCGCCGCTGTAGGCAGATAAAGAAAAGCCCGGCCAACGAGGCCGGGCTTTGTATTCATGATTGTAGCTCGGATCAAACGACGCCGAAGGCCAGCATGGCATCTGCGACTTTCTTGAAGCCTGCGATGTTTGCGCCCTTGGCATAGTCGACATAACCGTCGCCGTCCCGGGCATATTCCAGGCAGTTGCCATGAATGTCGCGCATGATGTCGCGGAGCAATTTCTGAAGTTCGTCTGCACTCCACGAAATACGCGCACTGTTCTGGCTCATCTCGAGACCGGACACTGCAACGCCGCCTGCATTGGCAGCCTTGGCCGGGCCGAACAGAACCTTCGCGTGACGGAAGACCTCCACGCCCTCGTTCACCGTTGGCATGTTTGCACCTTCGGCCACGGCCTTGATGCCGTTCTTGACCAGCAGTTCGGCTTCTTCCTTGCTGATCTCGTTCTGGGTCGCACAGGGAAGGGCGATATCGCAGGGAACCGCCCAGGGACGCGCGCCTTCGTGGAACTCTGCGCCCTTGAACTCGTTCACATAGTCCGAGATGCGGCCTCGGCGGATGTTCTTGTGTTCTTTGACCCAGTCGATCTTTTCCTGTGTGAAACCGTCCGGATCGTGGACGAAGCCGCCGGAGTCCGAAAGGGTGACAACCTTGGCACCGAGCTGGGTGGCCTTTTCGGCCGCATGGGTCGCGACATTGCCGGAGCCGGAGACGAGAACCGTTTTGCCGTCAAAACCATCCTTGGCTTCGGAAAGCATGTCTTCCATGAAGTAGACCGCGCCATAGCCTGTCGCTTCGGTGCGCACGAGGCTACCGCCGAATTCGAGGCCCTTGCCGGTCAGAACGCCCACATAGTTGTTGGTGATCCGCTTGTACTGGCCGAACATATATCCGATTTCCCGCGCACCAACGCCGATGTCGCCAGCGGGAACATCCGTATCCTCGCCCACATGGCGATAGAGTTCCGTCATGAAGGATTGGCAGAACCGCATTACTTCATTGTCGGATTTGCCCTTGGGGTTGAAGTCTGAACCGCCCTTGCCGCCGCCCATGGGCAGGCCTGTCAGGCTGTTTTTGAAGGTCTGCTCGAAGGCGAGAAACTTCAGGATGCTCTGATTGACCGACTTGTGGAACCGCAGTCCGCCTTTGTAAGGCCCGATGGCATTGTTGTTCTGCACACGGTAGCCGCGCTGGACGCGGACATTGCCGTTGTCATCTTCCCAGCAGACGCGAAAGGAAATCACGCGATCCGGCTCGGCCATACGGCGCAGGATTTGCGCCTCGTGATAAATATCCTTGTCTTCGATGTAGTCGAAGATATCGACGGCGACTTCGTAGACCGCCTGATGGAATTCGATTTCGCCGGGATTGCGGCGTTGAACGCCTTCCATGAATTGCTCGAGATTTACGTGATCAGAACTGGCCATAATCAAAGTCTCTTTCTTATTGTTTGAGTCCTATTAGTGATCTGATTCGGCGTGGGCGTCACGTCGGGTTATTTGCATGCTTTCGCCGACGCGACGTCGTCCACTAGGGTTTTCGTGAATAAACGGAGACTTGGGGGGAACCATGGGCGTTGTAACCGACATCATTCTGCCGCTGGCGCTGGCCTTTATCATGTTTGTGCTGGGGCTGGGTCTGACCCTCGATGACTTTGCGCGGGTCGCGCGTCAGCCGAAGGACTTCGTGGTTGGCGCTCTGGCGCAGATTATCCTTCTGCCGGTGGTTGCTTACCTGCTTTTGATGGTTTGGGAGTTACCACCCGAACTCGCGCTTGGTGTCATGATCATTGCGGCGGCACCTGGTGGCGTCACCTCGAATATCCTCACAGCTTTTGCCCGCGGTGACGTGGCGCTGTCGATCTCGCTGACCGCTGTGATCAG